>NZ_JAJNSC010000001.1:0-260770 GCF_027497975.1 Streptococcus sp. SM5
ATCAAGAAAGTCCGAGTGAAGATGTATCTAGTCTCTTGAAACAACTTTATGCCTTGCCACTCAGTCAACGACATGTGGAATCAGATGGGCTTGTCTTTGATCCGGCGCAGATTACAAGAAAAACTGCGAATGGTGTTGCAGTCCCCCACGGAGACCATTATCACTTTATCCCTTATTCTCAAATGTCTGATTTAGAGCAGAAGATTGCAAGAATGATTTCTGAAAATTATCAAGGAAATCATACAACTGCAGGTGGTAAAGAATTAAAACCGATTCCGACTCCAAGCCTTCCAAAACCAATTCCTGCTCCAGAGCTTACCCCAATACCAAGTCCACAACCTGTACCAAATCCTCAACCAGCTCCAAGCAATCCAATTGATGGAAAATTGGTAAAACAGGCGATTCGAAAGGTGGTTGATGGTTATGTCTTTGAAGAGAATGGAACTTCGCGTTATATCTCTGACAAGGAACTTTCAGCAGAAACTGTTGCAGCCATTGATGATAAACTTGCCAAACAAGAAAGTTTGTCTCATGAGTTAGGAGCTAAGAAAACCAATCTTGCATCTGCGGATCAAAAATTTTACAACAAAATTTATGATTTACTAGCAACAGTTCATCAAGATTTGATTTCCAATAAAGGGCGCCAAGCTGATTTTGACGCTTTGGATAGACTATTGGAACGTCTCAATGATGAGTCAAGTGATAAAGTCAAGTTAGTTGATGATATCCTTGCTTTTCTAGCACCAATTACCCATCCTGAACGTCTTGGAAAACCAAATTCTCAAATTGCTTATACAGATGTTGAAATTAAATTAGCGAAATTAGCAGGTAAGTATACAACAGAAGATGGGTATATCTTTGACATTCGTGATATTACCAGTGATGAGGGAGATGCTTATGTAACTCCGCATATGACCCATAGTCATTGGATTAAGAAAGAGAGCTTGTCTGAAGCTGAAAGAGTAGCAGCCCAGGCTTATGCTAAAGAGAAAGGTTTGACACCTCCTTCAACAGAGAATCAGGGTTCAGGAGATACTGAGGTTAAAGGAGTAGAAGCAATCTATAATAAAGTTAAGGCTGCTAAGAAGGTTCCACTTGATCAAATTCCTTACAATTTACAACATACTGTTGAAGTTAAAAATGGTAGCTTAATTATACCTCATTACGACCATTACCATAACATTAAATTTGGGTGGTTTGACGAAGGACTTTATGAGGCACCTAAAGGCTATAGTTTAGAGGCTCTCTTTGCGACTGTAAAATACTATGTAGAACATCCAAGCGAACGTCCGCACTCAGATAATGGTTGGGGAAATGCCAGTGACCATGTTCGTAAAAATAAGCCAGAAGACAGTAAAACTGATGAAGATAAGAAACATGATGAAGTAAGTGAGACAACTCGCCCTGAATCTGATGAAAAAGAGAATCACGCAGGTTTAAATCCTTCAGCAGATAATCTTTATAAACCAAGCACTGATACGGAAGAGACAGAGGAAGAAGCTGAAGATACTACAGATGAGGCTAAAGTTCCTCAAGTAGAGACTGAAAAAGTAGAAGCCAAACTCAAAGAAGTAGAAGCTCTACTTGATACAGTAACCGATGCTAGTTTGAAAGACAATGTGGCAGAGAGTCTAGCTGGTTTACGAAATAATTTGAGTCTCCAAACCATGGATAATAATGGCATTATGGCAGAAGCAGAAAAATTACTTGCGTTGTTAAAAGGGAGTAATCCTTCACCTGTAAATAAGGAAAAAACAAACTAATTAAAAATGGGAGTCTCGATAAGAGGCTTTCATTTTTAATTATGTATATACGAAAAATTCTTGACAAGCAGTACTAAAAAGAGTAAACTATTAACTAGTTAATTAACCAGTTTATCATTTATGGTGAATCAAATAGAGTTAAGAAAAGAGGAAAGAATGAAAATCAATAAAAAATATCTAGCTGGGTCAGCAGCTGCACTTTTTTTAAGTGTCTGTGCTTATGAACTAGGTTTGCATCAAGCCCAAACTGTAAAAGAAAATAACCGTGTTTCTTACATCGATGGCAACCAACCAAGCCAAAAGGCAGAGACTTTGACACCTGATGAAGTCAGTAAAAAAGAAGGTATCAATGCCGAGCAAATTGTTATCAAAATTACGGATCAAGGTTATGTGACTTCTCATGGAGACCATTATCATTACTATAATGGCAAGGTTCCTTATGATGCTATCATTAGTGAAGAACTGCTGATGAAAGATCCGAATTATCAGTTGAAGGATTCAGACATTGTCAATGAGATCAAGGGTGGCTATGTGATTAAGGTAGACGGGAAATACTATGTTTACCTTAAAGATGCGGCCCATGCTGATAATGTTCGCTCAAAAGAAGAAATTACTCGTCAGAAGCAGGAACACGGTAGTAATCACGGAGGTGGTTCTAGCGATAAAGAGGTAGTCGCTGCCAGAGCTCAGGGTCGTTATACAACAGATGATGGTTATATCTTTAATGCATCTGATATTATAGAAGATACGGGCGATGCCTATATCGTTCCTCATGGTAATCACTTCCATTATATTCCTAAGAGTGACTTGTCTGCCAGTGAATTAGCCGCTGCTCGAGCCTTCCTAGCTGGAAAAGGTAGTCAAACAAGCTCAGTTGGCTATCGTCCGTCTACAAATTCTTCTAACAGTAGCTCATCAGAGGCATCGAATAGTAGTTCATATGGACAAACAAATCAAAGCAATGTTGAGACAAATACCAGAAGATGGGCTCCAAGTGTTAGCCCACAAGTGGATAATAGCTATCAAGAAAGTCCGAGTGAAGATGTATCTAGTCTCTTGAAACAACTTTATGCCTTGCCACTCAGTCAACGACATGTGGAATCAGATGGGCTTGTCTTTGATCCGGCGCAGATTACAAGAAAAACTGCAAATGGTGTTGCAGTGCCTCACGGAGACCATTATCATTTTATCCCTTATTCTCAAATGTCTGATTTAGAGCAGAAGATTGCGAGAATGATTTCAGTAAAAGGACAAAATAACGGAAACAACAGGCCAGTAAATACTCAAAAGCCAACAAACAGTACAGTTGAGCATACATTTTTAGGAAATTCAATTAAGGCTTATGGTAAGGGTTTGGATGGCAAACCATATGACACTAGTGATGGATATGTATTCAGTAAAGATTCTATCTATTCAGTTGATAAATCAGGCATTATAGCGAGACATCGAAATCATTTCCATTATGTGGGATTTGGAGAGTTAGAACAATTTGAACTAGATGAAGTTAGCAAGTGGATGAAGGAAAAAGGCCAACCTAATGAGAGTGTTATTCCTTCAGAGAATATGGATAACAAAGAAAAACCAAAATTTGATTCAAAAAAAGTGACTGGTAAAGTGACTAAAGATGGTAAAGTAGGCTATGTTCTTAAAGAAAACGGAAAAGAATACTTCTACTCTCGAGATGAACTTGATCTTACTCAAATTGCTTTTTCTGAACAAGAACTCATGCTTAAGGATCGAGATCATTATCGCTATGATATTGTGGACACAGGGATCAAACCAAGATTGGCTGTAGATGTCTCAAGTTTGCCGATGCATGCAGCGAATACTACCTATGATACTGGAAGTTCATTCATTATTCCACACATTGATCATATTCACGTTGTGCCTTACTCATGGTTAGAGCCTGATCAAATTGCGACTATTAAATATGTCATGCAACACCCTGAGGTTCGTCCTGAAGTTTGGTCTAAGCCGGGTCACGAGGACTCAGGTTCCGTTATCGCTAATGTGACTCCTATTGAAAAACGCACTGGAATGCAGAATTGGCAAATTATCCATTCTGCTGAAGAAGTTCAGAAAGCTCTTGCAGAAGGTCGATTTGCAACTCCAGATGGTTATATTTTTGATCCGAAAGATGTATTGGCAAAAGAAACTTTTGTATGGGAAGACAAATCATTTAGTATTCCAAGAGCTGGAGGTGGTTCATTGAGAAGTATCACTAAATCCGACTTATCAGAAGTAGAGTGGAAACAAGCTCAAGACTTAATTGCCAAAAGAATGAAAGAAAAAGACTCCAAAACTGAAACGACTACACATCCTAATGAAGAATTAAAACCTGATTCAAACAATACTGAAAATAGTGATAAGAATAAGACTGCTGTAGATAAAAATGAAGAGCAACCGAAGAAAAATATAGGGGTGAATGAGACTGGTACAACAAACGGAATTCCTTCAGAAAATAAAGAAAATTCCAAAGAAGAAAATGACGATGATTTACCAAACTATGGGTTAGATAAAGTAACTTTAAATGAACATATAGAAAAGTTAGCGAAAATTGCTCAAATTGATCCTAAGTTTCTAATCTTTCAACCAGAAGGGGTTCAATTTTACAATAAAAACGGTGAATTAGTGATGTATGACATTAAGACACTAAAACAAATAAAACCTTAAAAGATTTTTATTAGTTATAATCTATTCGAAAGGATATTGTTCTATTTTTGATAGAATAATGTCCTTTTCTTTGTTAAAAAAGCTGGGGTTTACTGTCTTAAAAAAATGAATCAAAGAGTCCTAAGCAGTGATTTTATTTTTGACGATTAAAAATCTTGACTTATTAAATAAAAAAAGATAAACTATTTACTAGTTAATTAAATGGTTAAACACTAGTTAAGGAGTTATGGTGAAAAAGAGGACGATTTTAGTATTGATGAGCAGTGTATTGGCTCTGGTATTAGCTGCTTGTGGCCAAAAGGAAAGCCAGTCAGGTAAAGGGATGAAAATCGTGACCAGTTTTTACCCTATCTATGCCATGGTTAAGGAAGTATCTGGTGACTTGAATGATGTTCGAATGATTCAGTCAAGTAGCGGAATTCACTCCTTTGAACCTTCAGCAAATGATATCGCAGCCATCTATGATGCAGATGTCTTTGTTTACCATTCGCATACACTTGAATCTTGGGCAGGAAGTCTGGATCCCAATCTAAAAAAATCCAAAGTTAAAGTTTTAGAGGCTTCAGAAGGAATGACATTGGATCGTGTCCCTGGTCTAGAAGATGTGGAAGCAGGTGATGGTGTTGATGAAAAAACGCTTTATGATCCTCACACTTGGCTAGATCCTGAAAAAGCTGGCGAAGAAGCCCAAATTATAGCTGATAAACTTTCAGAGGTTGATAGTGAACACAAAGAAACTTATCAAAAAAATGCGCAAGCCTTTATCAAAAAAGCTCAAGAATTGACTAAGAAATTCCAGCCTAAATTTGAAAAAGCGACTCAGAAAACCTTTGTAACACAACATACGGCCTTTTCTTATCTAGCGAAGAGATTTGGACTTAATCAACTTGGTATTGCAGGCATCTCTCCTGAACAAGAACCAAGTCCACGACAACTAACAGAAATTCAGGAATTTGTAAAAACCTATAAGGTTAAAACGATTTTTACAGAAAGTAACGCTTCTTCAAAAGTAGCTGAAACTCTTGTCAAATCAACAGGTGTGGGGCTTAAAACTCTGAATCCTTTAGAGGCAGACCCACAAAATGATAAGACTTATCTAGAAAACCTAGAAGACAATATGAGTATTTTAGCAGAAGAATTGAAATGAGGAGATTATGAAAATAAATAAGAAGAAACTTGCTGCTGGTGCAGCTGTCGTCCTTTCTTTAAGTCTTTGTATTTATGCATTGAATCAACATCAGACAGGAGAGAATAAAGATACGAATCGTGTATCTTATGTCGATGGGAAACAAGACACTCAAAAAACAGAGACACAAACACCAGAGCAAGTTAGCAAAAAAGAAGATATCCAGGCTGAACAAATTGTTGTGAAAATCACCGATCAAGGTTATGTGACTTCACACGGTGATCATTTCCATTATTATAATGGGAAAGTTCCTTTTGATGCGATTTTCAGTGAAGAACTTTTGATGAAAGATGCCAATTATCAACTTAAAGACGCTGATATTGTCAACGAAGTCAAAGGTGGTTACATTATCAAGGTAGATGGTAAGTATTATGTTTACCTTAAGGATGTGGCACATGCGGATAACGTTCGTTCGAAGGACGAAATTGAACGCCAAAAACAAGGTCATACTCACGATGCACCAACATCTAATAGTGCAGTGGCGCTTGCTCAATCTCAAGGTCGCTATACTACTGATGATGGCTACATCTTTAATGCATCTGATATTATAGAGGATACTGGTGATGCTTATATCGTCCCTCACGGAGGACATTACCACTACATTCCAAAGAGTTCCTTGTCTGCTAGTGAATTGGCTGCAGCACAAGCCTATCTCTCTGGAACTAGAAAACAAGCGAGTGTGACTGACTATCGTCCAAGTACAAATGGGACTGGTCAAACTACCAAGCCTATTCAACAGGCTGAAATACCAAGTAATAAAGCCGAGAGTCTTCAAAGTCTATTACAGCAGCTCTATGCTCTTCCAAGTACTCAACGATATGCTGAATCGGATGGTTTGACTTTTGATCCTGCTAAGATTTTAAGCAGGACACCGAGTGGTGTAGCGATTCCTCATGGAAATCACTATCATTTCATTCCCTATGCAAAGCTTTCTGCATTAGAAGAAAAGATTGCGAGAATGATTCCTCTAACTAGTGACAGTGTGAAACCAACACCATTGGAGAATCCAAGCAAACCAGCAGAAAAACCTACTCAGCAAAACCATCATCATGAGAAAGACGGTGACCATGGAAGTCAGGCCCCTAAGCATGAAGAACATGGACATGACGCTCATCATGATGAAGACCATGATCATGGTTTTGATGCCAATCGTGTCATCAGTGAGGATGATCAAGGCTTTATCATGACCCATGGTGATCACAATCATTATTTCTTTAAGAAAGATTTGACAGCAGACCAAATTAAGGCCGCTCAAGATCATCTGAAAGGTAAAAAACCATCAGTACCGAGTCCAGCCCATGATGATGAACACGATAACGATAATCATGGCCACAAACATGATGAAGACCATGATCACGGTTTTGATGCCAATCGTGTCATCAGTGAAGATGCGGCAGGCTTTGTCATGACTCACGGAGACCATAATCATTACTTCTTCAAGAAAGATTTGACAGCTGACCAAATTAAGGCCGCACAGGATCATTTGAGAGGTAAAACGACAGTAATACCTAGCCCAGCCCATGATGATGAACACGATAACGATAATCATGGCCACAAACATGATGAAGACCATGATCACGGATTTGATGCCAATCGTGTCATTAGTGAGGATGAGCAAGGCTTTGTTATGAGTCACGGTGATCACAATCATTACTTCTTCAAGAAAGATTTGACAGCTGAACAAATTAAGGCAGCGCAGGATCATTTGAAAACACATCATGATGCAGAGCCTGTAAAACCTCTTGCTAAAACGGTAGAGTCTTTCTCAAGAGATGCTAGCGATGAAGAAAAAATTGCTTATATTTCTAAGACCTATGGAGTTCCACTTGAAGCTATTAGAATTTCAAATGGATTCTTTGTCTTTGGAAATCCTGACCAAGCCTACGATCCAACTCATATCCATCCCTATGCTGTTCGTAGGGAACACGTTCGAATTCCGCTCCAAACTGGAAATCCAGAACTTGATTTCCTAAATGAACTTTATACGACTGCCTTACGTGATGGTGTGTCTCCTT
The DNA here is from genome assembly GCF_027497975.1 of Streptococcus sp. SM5. Taxonomy (NCBI): domain Bacteria; kingdom Bacillati; phylum Bacillota; class Bacilli; order Lactobacillales; family Streptococcaceae; genus Streptococcus; species Streptococcus sp. SM5. Next base: position 7,638 of record NZ_JAJNSC010000001.1, read on the forward strand.
ATAGCTTACAGGTAGAAAATGGTAGTTTTGTGATTCCTCATGGTGACCACAATCACTACATCAAAGTTCAAACTAAGGGCTATGAAGTAGCGTTGAAAAACAAGATTCCAGCCCTACAATCTAACTATCAACCTGGAGCTTTTGATGAGAAGGCAGTTTTGGCAAAAGTAGATCAACTTCTAGCTGATAGCAGAAGCATCTACAAAGACAAGCCTATCGAACAAAGACAGATTGAGTTAGCCTTAGGTCAGTTTACTGAGAACATGAAGAAACTGGCAACTAACTCTACAGCAGGTTATCTTGCGACACTTGATCTCTTTGATAAGCAATATATCCATATTGATGAAAGTGTCAAACCTGTTGAAACAAGCACTCTAGATAAGAAATACCAAGCCTTGATTGATAAAATCAATACACTAGATACAGACTCTTATGGTCTTCCTAAGAAAGACCTACTCGTTCGACTCCAAGAAGCTAAGTTAGCTAAAGATGAGGCTGGTTTAGCAGCGGTTGAATCACAACTTCAAGCTTTGCAGGACTTTAATGATCGAACAGGTGTTACAACTGTAGAATACATCAAGTATTTCTACGAACACGTAAATGACGGTCGTTTGAGTGATAAACTTCGAAACAAAGTAGCTCAGTTGACTTGGACCTTGTATCAATCTCAATCCTTCCTTAAGGCAGCAGAATTGAACAAATTATTCCCAAACATCTATCAGGCAAAACAAGAAGTGGAAGAAGCTTTGAAAGCTCAACCAACTACTGCGAAATCAACGAAAACAGTTCTAGATACTGAAAAAGTAGATAACCAAACTGCGAAGACAGCTATTTATGGCTTCTTGAAAGAATTGTACGGAGACTTTATGCCTGAAGAACATGTCAATCATGTTAGCAAGGAAGAGGTAGAAAGCCTCTTGAGCAAGGCACATCAACTCTTGGAACAAATCCAAGAAGAAGGAATCAGACAATCCTTGGCAGAAGAAGTAGAAAATCTCAAAGCTGCCACAAACAAGGCTGATGCAGACTTGGATGAAGTAAACAGTCAGATAAAAGATGTCTTGACTCGTATCGCTAGCGCCCTCCAACAAGAGAAGGAAAATGCTGAGCAAGATCCTCAGACACTTGTACTCTATCAAAAACTCTACGATATTCTTATGTCGCTTCACACATACTTAGAAAACAATAAGGGTTCTGATGCAGACTTTGATAAGGTGGATGCATTACTAGACCAACTTTCTGCTAAGAGTAAAGATAAAGCCGCTTTACTTGAATTGACAAAAGCTATTTTAGTCTTGAATCAAGAAATCAAGTCAAAATCAAGCGCAAGTGAAGAAGCAACTCCAGCAACAAATGCCGAAGCAAATGGTGATAAGACCAGTGCTGAGAACCGACCAAACGTAGTTGCAGAATCTAACAGTGAAACTGCTAGCGACGAAAACAAAGCAAGCAATACAACAGACTCTAAACCTGCTGAATCAGCTTCAGAAAAGGAAACAACAGAATCTACAACAAGTACTGGAAATCAAGAAAAACCAGCAGACTAAAAAGAAAGGCGAAGTAGCTGAGCTACCTCGTCTTTTTAGTCTCTATAAGCGACGATACCAATGATGGTATCAACTGCACGTTCCATGGTCTGAAGGCTGACGTATTCAAAACGTCCGTGCATATTTTCTCCTCCTGCAAAGATATTAGGAGTTGGGATTCCCATAAAGGAAATCTTAGAGCCGTCTGTCCCTCCACGAATTGGTTCGATAATAGGAGTGATACCCAAATCTTCCATCACTGCTTTGGCAATGGTAACTGGAGTCATGTCTTTTTCAATGACTTCTTTCATATTGTAGTACTGGTCTGTCAAGTTTAGGGTGACACGGTCGCTATCAAGTTCTTGATTCATCTTATCAGCGATTGACTGCATAGCTGCTTTACGCGCTTCAAAGGCATCTTTTTCAAAATCACGTATGATGTAGCTTGCACGCGCCTCCTCGACACTACCTGTCACATCCATTAGATGGTAGAAGCCTTGGTAGCCATCCGTTAACTCAGGTCGGTCATTCTCTGGAAGTTGATTATGAAAATCAATTGCTAGCTGAAGGGCGTTGACCATTTGCCCTTTGGCAGTACCAGGGTGGACATTGCGCCCTTGGAAATGCAATTCAGCTCCAGCTGCTGAGAATGTCTCGTACTGAAGTTCGCCTAGTGGGCCACCATCAACTGTGTAGGCAAAATCAACATCAAAATCTTCTGCATCAAATTTATTAGCACCAACACCGATTTCCTCATCTGGTCCAAAACCAACACGAATTTCACAGTGCTTGATTTCAGGATGGGCAGTTAGATATTCAATGGCTGTCATAATCTCAGCAATTCCTGACTTGTCATCAGCACCTAGCAAGGTTGTTCCATCGGTTGTGATGAGTGTTTGTCCTGGATATTTTTCAAGACTCTTGAAGTCAGCCGGATCTAATTTGAAACCAGAATTCCCTAGTTCAATCACACCACCATCGTAGTTTTCAATTACCTGTGGATTGACTCCTTCGGCATTAAAATCAGCAGTATCCATGTGGGAGATGAAGCCAATCTTACGTGTTAACGATGGATCGTTGGCTGGCAAGGTTCCAATTGCAAAACCATTTGGTAGATAATAAACATTTTGTAATCCAACACGTTTCATTTCAGGAATTAGGACATTTGTCGCGAAGTCAACCTGACTCTGCGTACTTGGAGTAGTAGTAGAGTGTTCATCAGAGCGCGTGTTGACCTTAACGTAGGTTAAGAAGCGGTCCAAGAGATTGGGGTAAGTCATAAAAAACTCCTTTTGAATTCATTTTTTCCATTGTATCATATAAAGAAAAGAAAAACAAAAGACAGAAGTTAGGGAAATTCTTTGTGTTAGCGTTTACTTATCAACGAATTAATGATAAAATAAACTTGATAAAAACATCACAAGGAAGCAATTATGAAAAAAGCAATTTTAATGATGACTTTCGGTTCGCCAGAAGAGATTACCTTTGAAGGTGTGGCTGATTTTTTCACAAATATTCGTCGTGGAGTGAGACCTCAAGACCACGAGATTCAAACACTCTATGATAATTATGTACGTATTGGAGGTACGCCTCTGCAAAGAATTACCCGTGAAGAAGTTGCCTTAGTAGAAGCTAGACTGGGGAATGAGTATAGTGTCTATTTTGCCAATAAATTTTCCAAACCTTTTATTCCAGATGTGATTGGTCAGATGGAAGAAGATGGAATCGAGCAGTGTATTTGCTTGATTTTGGAGCCCCATTATTCTTTTTATTCTGTCATGGGATACGAGAAATTTTTAGAAAGCAAACAAATTCAATTTTTGGTTATTAAGGATTGGTATCAAGAAGAAGCGCTCTTAAACTATTGGGCTGATGAAATTGCTAAGATTTTAAAAGAAGAAGTAAAGCAGGATAGATTTAAAGTCATCTTTTCAGCCCATAGTGTACCCATTTTTGCCTTGGATTTTGGTGACCCCTATATCGACCAAATTTTCGAAAATAGCAAGCTAGTCGCTGAAAAACTAGGTTTGAGTTCTGAGCAATATACTAATACTTGGCAAAGTGAAAGTGATATCGGGATTCCATGGATTAAACCAGATGTTTTAGAGTATCTCAGAGAACAGAAAGAACATCCAGACCATTATATTTTTGTTCCTATCAGCTTCATCAGCGAGCATATTGAAGTCTTGTTTGACAACGATGTGGAATGTTATGACTTGTGTCAGGAATTTGGGGTGAACTATCATCGTCCACCAATGCCAAATACAGATTCTCGTTTGATTGATGCCTTGGTCAATACAGTCAGAGCCAATGAACATCAAGAATTTAAGGAATTTCTCCCAGAAGAAGAAACCTTTGATGAGTTAGTTCCTTCAGATGAGACTAAAAATATTTTGGCCGAATCTGAAGATTTACAAATGCCGGAATTTGTGAAAAAACTGATTGAGAAAAAAGGTCGGGAAAATGTTAAGATGCCTTATCTTATTAAGAAAATGCTTGAAAAAGCAGGCAAGTTACCGAAAGAGTAAAGAAAAAAGGATTTAGCATTGCGCTAGATCCTTTTAATTGATTATTTTTTCTCAAGAAGAGCTTTGATTTCCTGAAGTACTTCCAACTCAGTTGGACCAGCTGGAGCTTCTTCAGCTTCTTCTTTCTTAGTAAGGCTTTGAGCTTTTTCAATACCTTTGATAACGAAGAAGAGAACAGTACCGATAACTAGGAAGTTGATAACAGCACTCAAGAATTTACCATATGTAACACCATTCCAAGCAAGCTCAGCGATGTTTTGTACTTTCGCAGCTTCCAAGGCTGGATTCAAAATAAGTGGAGTGATGATATCGTTAACAAGTGAAGTAACGATTGCACCAAAAGCAGAGGCAATGATCACACCGACAGCAAGGTCAACAACATTACCACGAAGCAAAAATGCTTTAAGATCTTTTAACATTTTCATAATTTCCTTTTAAAAAATTTTTACACTTAATTATATATTAATTAAGAAGTTCTTGCAAGCTATATGTTTAAAATTTTTCTTATTTTTTAAAAATAAATACCTTACTAAAAATGTAATTGAGGATAATTATTAAGAATTGTGCAATAACTGTTTCAATGCCAATTACCTTATTAATATTATATTTTACAAATTGCCCGATAATATTAGGAAACTGAGTTACAAAGAGAAAAGTCAAAAACAAGTCTAAAAGAAAAGTAGAAAGACGTGCTATAGTAAATTTTACTAAACGAATTGACCAATTCTCTCTAGCTTGCTTAAAGACAATTGTATCATTGGTGATAAAAGCAAATAGGATACCGATAATATTTGCTAAGGCAGTAGCAAGGAGTTCTCTATGGGTTAATTGATAAATGACTAATCTAGATAGAATGGAGACAAGAGTAGTTGCTATTCCAAAAAAAAGATAGGCTAAGAGCTCATTCACGAAGAGACTTTGAATGCGTTTTTTCATGCTTTTAGTATAGCATAAAGCAGGCTATTGTGCTATACTAGTAAGGTTGATTCAAGCAACCCTTGGTGCTTAACTTCTTTCACCAAGCATATTTTACGCGGACAACCCGCCAAAGGAGAAAAGATGAAAAAATTAACTATTCGTGACGTAGCAGATATCGCAATCGTTGCTGCAATCTATGTCGTTTTGACTGTCACACCGCCTCTAAATGCCATTAGCTACGGTGCTTATCAGTTCCGCATTTCAGAAATGATGAACTTTATGGCTTTTTACAATCCAAAGTACATTATCGGTGTTACTATCGGTTGTATGATTGCCAATTTCTTTAGCTTCGGAATGCTAGATGTCTTTGTTGGTGGTGGATCAACCTTAGTATTCCTCAGTCTAGGTGTTTGGCTTTTTGCAAAATACAGCAAGGATTATCTTTTTAACGGATTGATTCGAAAAGATCATTTCTTCTTCTCAATCCTCTTTTCAATTTCTATGTTTACTATCGCTGCCGAGTTGAATATCGTAGCGCAATTACCATTTTTCCTTACTTGGTTTACAACAGGGATTGGTGAATTTGCCTCATTAATTATTGGTGCGATTATCATTGGAAAAATTGGTCGTCGAATTGATTTAAGCAAATAGAAGAAGATAAGCTAGGTAGCTCTTACCTGGTTTTTTCTTATGGAAAATTTCTAAGGAAACTTGACAAGTTTTTCTAACTATAGTATACTTCTTAAGTAAGCTGATTTAGCTCAGTTGGCAGAGCGCATCCATGGTAAGGATGAGGTCGCCGGTTCAATCCCGGCAATTAGCATGATATTTACAGGGAAACTCTTGAGCACAAGAGTTTTTTTCTTATGCTCGCGAGAAAAAATTCTGACTTTTGTATAATAAAAGTCATCCTGCAAAAATTTCTTATTGACAAAACCACTTATTTCTAGTAATATAATAGACGCGATGAGTCGATAGGTAGTCTTCGGACTACTATTGAGCATAAGGAGGTCATAACGCAGGAGCGGACCTTGATGAGTTGTGTGAACCTGCTCATCACATGAAGATGCCTCTTAGTCCCTAGTCTAGCGACTGGGGATTTTTATTTTCCAAAAAATGATGAAAAAGCTTTGCAATTCATGGAAAAAGTAGTATAATACATCTATTATAGAAATTTTTAGAAAATTCCGAAAGAGGTTATTTATGGGATATACAGTTGCTGTAGTCGGCGCGACAGGTGCTGTCGGAGCTCAGATGATAAAAATGTTGGAAGAATCAACACTTCCAATCGATAAAATTCGTTACCTTGCTTCTGCACGTTCAGCAGGCAAGACTTTGAAATTTAAAGATCAAGATATTACGATTGAAGAAACGACCGAAACAGCTTTTGAAGGAGTTGATATTGCTCTCTTTTCAGCAGGTGGTTCTACATCAGCTAAATATGCACCATACGCAGTTAAAGCTGGAGCGGTAGTAGTAGATAATACATCTTACTTCCGTCAAAATCCAGATGTTCCTTTGGTTGTTCCAGAGGTCAATGCTCATGCACTTGATGCCCACAACGGTATCATTGCCTGCCCTAACTGTTCAACAATTCAAATGATGGTGGCTCTTGAGCCAGTTCGCCAAAAATGGGGCTTGGACCGTATCATTGTTTCAACTTACCAAGCAGTTTCAGGTGCTGGTATGGGAGCAATTCTTGAGACACAACGTGAACTTCGTGAAGTCTTGAATGATGGTGTAACCCCACGTGATTTACATGCCGAAATCTTGCCTTCAGGTGGTGACAAGAAACATTATCCTATCGCTTTTAATGCTCTTCCACAAATCGATGTCTTCACTGACAATGATTACACTTACGAAGAGATGAAGATGACTAAGGAAACTAAGAAAATCATGGAAGATGATAGCATTGCAGTATCTGCAACATGTGTGCGTATTCCAGTCTTGTCAGCTCACTCTGAGTCTGTTTACATCGAAACAAAAGAAGTGGCTCCAATTGAAGAAGTAAAAGCAGCTATCGCAGCCTTCCCAGGTGCTGTTCTTGAAGATGATGTGTCTCATCAAATTTATCCTCAAGCCATTAATGCAGTGGGTTCTCGTGATACATTTGTTGGTCGTATCCGTAAAGACTTGGATGCTGAAAAAGGAATCCACATGTGGGTTGTTTCTGATAACCTGCTCAAAGGTGCTGCTTGGAACTCAGTTCAGATTGCTGAAACTCTTCATGAACGTGACTTGGTTCGTCCAACTGCCGAATTTAAATTTGAATTAAAATAGTCATATCGTTTAGGAGTTCAGATGAACTCCTTCTTTGAAATAGAGAGGTGTTTCTCATGTCTTATCAAGATTTAAAAGAGTGTAAAATCATCACAGCCTTTATTACTCCCTTCCATGAAGATGGTTCCATCAACTTCGATGCTATTCCAGCCTTGATTGAACATTTATTGGCTCATCATACGGATGGAATTCTTCTCGCAGGGACCACTGCTGAGAGTCCAACCTTGACCCACGATGAAGAGTTGGAACTGTTTGCAGCTGTACAGAAAGTTGTCAATGGGCGTGTTCCTTTGATTGCGGGTGTGGGTACCAATGATACGCGTGACTCTATTGAGTTTGTCAAAGAAGTAGCAGAATTTGGTGGTTTCGCAGCAGGGCTTGCTATTGTTCCTTACTACAACAAACCTTCTCAAGAAGGAATGTATCAGCACTTTAAAGCTATTGCAGACGCTTCTGACTTACCTATTATCATTTATAACATTCCAGGGCGTGTGGTTGTCGAATTAACTCCAGAAACCATGCTTCGTTTGGCTGACCATCCAAATATCATTGGTGTTAAAGAATGTACCAGCTTGGCTAATATGGCTTACTTGATTGAGCATAAGCCAGAAGAGTTCTTGATTTATACAGGTGAAGATGGAGATGCTTTCCATGCCATGAACCTTGGTGCGGATGGGGTTATTTCTGTTGCCTCTCATACAAATGGGGATGAGATGCACAAGATGTTTACTGCCATTGCAGAAAGCGATATGAAGAAAGCCGCAGCTATTCAACGTAAATTCATTCCTAAGGTTAATGCCCTCTTCTCATATCCAAGTCCTGCTCCTGTCAAGGCTGTTCTCAACTATATGGGATTTGAAGCTGGTCCAACTCGTCTACCTCTTGTTCCAGCACCAGAAGAAGATGCCAAACGTATTATCAAGGTTGTCGTAGATGGCGACTACGAAGCAACTAAGGCAACTGTAACAGGGGTCTTAAGACCAGATTACTAATAAAGACAATAAAATCCATGACCGCAAGAACGATCATGGATTTTTCTTATTTTCCTAAACAGAATTGGCTAAAGAGTTGGGTGATGAGTTCATCAGGAGCAGCATCACCTGTGATTTCTCCGAGGTTTTCCCAAGTACGAGTCAAGTCAACTTGAAGCAAGTCAACTGGCATCCCTAGTTCCAGCCCTTCATTAACAGCTTGTAGGCTTTCAACTGCTTTTTCAATCAAGGAAATATGACGGGCATTTGACAAGTAAGTGGCATCTTGCTCAACCAAACCAGCATTTTCAAAGAAGAGGTTGTTGATTCTCTCTTCAATCTTATCGATGTTTTGGTTTTTAAGGACTGAAATGCGGATGACGTCTTCAGGTAGTTCCGAAGTTTCAATCGCTTCAGGCAGGTCGGTTTTATTAAGAAGAATAATACGGTTTGTATCTTGGCTAATCTCAAGAAGTTGTCGGTCTTGGGCAGTCAGTGGTTCACTGGCATTTAGCACTAGTAGAACTAAGTCGGCTTCCTTAAGGGCTTTTTTCGAACGCTCAACTCCAATTTGTTCGACGATATCATCCGTTTCACGAATACCAGCTGTGTCAATCAATTTTAGGGGAACACCGTTGATGTTGACGTATTCTTCAATGACATCACGTGTCGTACCAGCAATATCTGTGACGATAGCCTTGTCCTCACGCAAGAGGTTGTTGAGAAGGCTTGATTTCCCAACGTTGGGGCGTCCGATGATAGCTGTTGAAATTCCCTCACGGAGGATTTTGCCGCGACGGGCTGTCCTAAGGAGATTAGTTAGCAATTGCTCAAATTCCATAGTCTTCTCACGGACAACAGCAGTAGTGGCTTCCTCAACATCGTCGTACTCAGGATAATCAATATTGACCTCGACTTGGGCAAGTGTATTGAGGATTTCTTGACGGGTATTATTGATAAGATCAGAAAGGGAACCATCAAGTTGTTTGACCGCAATGTTCATGGCCTTGTCTGTCTTGGCGCGGATGATATCCATCACTGCCTCGGCCTGTGTCAAATCTACGCGACCGTTTAAAAAAGCACGTTTGGTAAATTCACCAGGTTCTGCCAGCCGAGCTCCTTCACGGATAGCTAGCTGGAGAATCTCATTGGTCACCGCAATCCCACCGTGAGTGTTAATCTCGATAATATCCTCACGAGTGAAGGTCTTTGGAGACTTCATAGCTCCAACCATAACCTCGTCCATGACTTTTCCTGTCTGAGGGTCAACGATGTGACCGTAGTTAAGGGTATGGCTAGCAACCTGACTCAAGTCTTTTCCTTTAAAAATCTTTTGTGCAATAGCAAAACTTTCTGTACCGCTCAGGCGGACAATACCGATAGCTCCTTCACCTAGTGGAGTAGATATAGCAGCGATGGTATCAAATTCACGTGTAATCATAATGTTTCCTTTAATAAATAGCTCTTTTCTTGGAAAATTCTCCAAGTCTCTTTTCAAATTGTAACAAATTTGAACTATTTCTTCAATGGATGCTACTTGGAGATTGAAAAAGCCTAAGCAATTCTGCTTAAGCTAGCTTATTTGGTGCGCATTTCACCTTGAGGGAAGTAAGTTCCTTCTGGCATGTCATTGATGATGACATGAACAGCTGATTGAGGGGCCCCAGTATTACGGACAACAGCTTCCGTTACTTCCTTAGCAAGAGCTTTCTTTTGTTCGAGCGTGCGTCCTTCAAATAAATCGATGCGTACAAATGGCATAATAGCTTCCTCCACTAGTTTTTGATTTCTTCTATTTTACCACATTTTGCCGTTTAAAGCTTAAGAAAATTATGATATACTAGAATGTAGCAAAAATTTAGAAATGGACGTGAAGCAAGAAACATGGCACAGTTGTATTATCGTTATGGGACCATGAACTCTGGTAAGACGATTGAGATTCTCAAGGTGGCCTATAACTATGAGGAGCAAGGAAAAGGTGTTGTGATTATGACCTCGGCTCTGGATACTCGTGACGGTGTTGGTTATGTGTCGAGTCGAATTGGCATGAAACGCCCTGCCATTGCGATTGAGGAAACGACGGATATCTTTGGCTATATCCGAGACCTACCAGAAAACCCTTACTGTGTATTGGTTGATGAGGCTCAGTTTCTCAAACGTCACCATGTTTACGACCTAGCTCGTGTTGTGGACGAGCTAGACATACCCGTCATGGCCTTTGGTTTGAAAAATGACTTTCGCAATGAACTGTTCGAAGGTTCCAAGTATCTCTTGCTCTTAGCAGACAAGATTGACGAAATCAAGACCATTTGTCAGTATTGTAAGAAAAAGGCGACTATGGTTTTGCGTACACAGGATGGACTGCCCGTTTATGATGGTGAGCAGATTCAGATTGGTGGCAATGAAACCTATATCTCGGTTTGCCGTAAACATTATTTCGCACCTGAAATCAATAAGGAGAATGAAGAAAAATGAACATCTATGATCAACTACAAGCTGTAGAAGACCGTTATGAAGAATTAGGAGAATTGCTCAGTGACCCTGATGTCGTTTCAGACACCAAACGTTTTATGGAGCTTTCAAAAGAAGAGGCTTCAACTCGTGATACAGTAACAGCCTACCGTGAGTACAAACAAGTCCTGCAAAACATCGTTGATGCTGAAGAGATGATTAAGGAATCAGGTGGAGACGCTGACTTGGAAGAAATGGCCAAGCAAGAACTCAAAGATGCCAAGGCTGAAAAAGAAGAATACGAAGAAAAACTGAAAATCTTGCTCCTTCCTAAAGATCCAAACGATGACAAGAATATCATCCTAGAAATCCGTGGAGCAGCTGGTGGTGATGAAGCAGCACTTTTCGCTGGAGACCTTTTAACTATGTACCAAAAGTATGCGGAAGCTCAAGGATGGCGCTTTGAAGTTATGGAAGCTTCTATGAACGGTGTTGGTGGTTTCAAAGAAGTGGTTGCTATGGTTTCGGGTCAATCTGTATACTCTAAACTCAAGTATGAATCAGGTGCCCACCGTGTGCAACGTGTCCCTGTAACAGAGAGTCAAGGCCGTGTTCATACTTCGACAGCGACAGTGCTTGTTATGCCTGAAGTGGAAGAAGTTGAATACGATCTTGATCCAAAAGATCTTCGTGTTGATATCTATCACGCCTCTGGTGCTGGTGGACAGAACGTCAATAAGGTTGCGACTGCCGTTCGTATTGTTCACTTGCCAACCAATATCAAGGTTGAGATGCAGGAAGAACGTACCCAGCAGAAAAACCGTGAGAAGGCCATGAAAATCATCCGTGCGCGTGTTGCTGACCACTTTGCACAAATTGCTCAGGATGAACAAGACGCTGAGCGTAAGTCGACAATCGGTACTGGTGACCGTTCAGAACGGATTCGTACTTATAACTTCCCACAAAACCGTGTCACAGACCACCGTATCGGCCTAACCCTCCAAAAACTAGATACGATTTTATCTGGTAAATTGGACGAAGTTGTGGATGCCTTGGTTCTTTATGACCAAACACAAAAATTAGAAGAATTAAACAAATAATGAAATTAGCTCAATTATTTTCAGATTTTGAAGAAGAATTGATAAGACAAGGAGAGGAAGCTGAAAGCCTCTCTTTTGTCTATCGTAGCCTGAAAAATCTTTCTTTTACTGACTTTGTTTTTGCTCTTCAGCAGGAAGTGACGGAAGAGGAAGAAGTATTTGTAAAAGGAATTTTCCAACAGTTAGTAGCTCATAAACCGGCACAGTATATCATCGGACAGGCAGATTTCTTTGGTATGCAGTTAACAGTTGATGAGCGGGTTTTGATTCCTCGTCCAGAGACAGAGGAGTTGGTGGAGCTTATCTTGGCTGAAAATCCTGAGATGAATCTATCAATTTTGGATATAGGTACAGGTAGTGGAGCTATTGCTCTCGCCTTAGCAAAAAACAGACCGGCTTGGTCAGTGACAGCAGCGGATATTTCTCAAGAGGCTTTAGAAATAGCTAGCGAAAATGCTAAAAATCAAAAAATTAATATATTTTTTAAAAAATCTGATTGTTTTGCAGAAATTTCTGAAAAATATGATATAATTGTATCCAATCCACCCTATATCTCTCGTGAAGATGAGTCAGAGGTAGGTTTGAATGTTTTGCATTCAGAGCCTCATCTAGCCCTCTTTGCAGACGAGGATGGCCTAGCTATTTACCGTAGAATTGCGGAAGATGCAACAGACTATCTCAAAGATGGTGGTAAGATTTACCTTGAAATTGGTTACAAGCAAGGTCAAAGTGTTCCTGAACTTTTTAGGAAACATCTTCCTGAAAAACGAGTACGAACACTCAAGGACCAATTTGGTCAAGATAGGATGGTTGTGGTTGATGATGGACAGGATTAGACAAGAGTTGGAAAAGGGTGGAGCGGTCGTTTTACCTACGGAGACTGTTTACGGTCTTTTTGCTAAGGCCTTAGATGAAAAAGCAGTTGACCATGTTTACCAACTCAAACGTCGTCCCAGAGACAAGGCACTCAATCTCAATATTGCCTCTCTAGAGGACATCTTGCACTTTTCTAAGAATCAGTCAACTTATCTACAAAAACTTGTAGAGACCTTTTTACCAGGTCCCTTAACCATTATTCTCGAAGCTAATGACCGAGTTCCCTATTGGGTCAATTCTGGTCTTGCAACTGTTGGATTTCGGATGCCGAGTCATCCCATTACCCTTGATTTGATTCGAGAGACAGGTCCCTTGATTGGGCCGTCTGCCAATATTTCAGGTCAGGCAAGTGGAGTGACCTTTACTCAAATTCTAGAGGATTTTGACCAAGAGGTTCTGGGTTTGGAAGACGATTCTTTTCTAACTGGACAGGATTCAACTATTTTGGATTTGTCTGGAGACAAGGTGAAAATCTTACGCCAAGGGGCGATTAAGCGAGATGATATTCTTGCTCAGTTGCCAGAGATTTCTTTTGAGGAGGAATGAGATGCTAAGAGACTTAAGAGAAACTGATGTGAAAGCTATATGTGACATTAACCAAGAAGTTTTGGACTATTCTTTTAGTCAAGAGGAAACGGCTGGTCAATTAGCTAGACTATCTCAGGATTCCCATCATTTCCTTCTTGGCTATGAGGATGCAGCTAGTCATGTCTTACGTGGATATGTCCACGCTGAGGTCTATGAATCACTTTATTCTAAAGCAGGATTTAATATTTTAGCTTTAGCAGTTTCACCTCAAGCACAAGGGCAAGGTATTGGTAAAAGCTTATTACAAGGGTTGGAAGAAGAAGCAAAAAGACGTGGTTATGGGTTTATCCGCTTAAACTCTGCCGATCATCGTCTGGGTGCTCATGTATTTTATGAAAAAGTTGGTTATACTTGTGATAAAGTGCAGAAACGATTTATTCGCATCTTTTAGTTTATTTTCTTATTGTAAAACAAACTAAAGGACCAGTCACACTATAAAGGAGAAGACCTATGATTTTTGACAAAGACGATTTTAAAGCATATGATGCTGATCTCTGGAATGCTATTGCCAAAGAAGAAGAACGCCAACAAAATAACATTGAATTGATTGCTTCGGAAAACGTTGTTTCCAAGGCTGTTATGGCAGCTCAAGGGTCTATCTTGACGAATAAATATGCCGAAGGTTACCCAGGACGCCGTTATTATGGTGGAACTGATGTGGTAGACGTGGTAGAGACTCTAGCCATTGAACGCGCAAAAGAAATTTTCGGTGCTAAATTTGCCAATGTCCAACCACACTCAGGAAGTCAAGCCAACTGTGCGGCTTACATGGCTTTGATTGAACCAGGTGATACGGTTATGGGAATGGATTTGGCAGCAGGTGGTCACTTGACCCATGGGGCTCCTGTTAGCTTCTCTGGTCAAACCTACAACTTTGTTTCTTATAGTGTGGACCCTGAAACGGAACTCTTGGATTTTGATGCTATCTTGAAACAAGCCCAAGAAGTAAAACCAAAATTGATCGTAGCAGGTGCTTCAGCCTATTCTCAAATTATCGATTTCTCAAAATTCCGCGAAATTGCTGATGCTGTTGGAGCTAAGCTCATGGTGGACATGGCTCATATCGCTGGTTTGGTTGCTGCTGGTCTCCACCCAAGCCCAGTGCCATACGCTCATATCACTACAACAACGACCCACAAAACCCTTCGTGGACCACGTGGTGGTTTGATTTTGACTAATGACGAAGAACTTGCTAAGAAAATCAATTCAGCTATTTTCCCAGGTATTCAGGGCGGTCCTTTGGAGCATGTTGTGGCGGCTAAGGCTGTTTCTTTCAAAGAAGTTTTGGATCCAGCCTTCAAGGAATATGCTACTAATGTTATCAAGAACAGCAAGGCTATGGCAGATGTCTTCTTGCAAGACTCTGATTTCCGTATTATTTCTGGCGGGACTGAAAACCACCTCTTCCTAGTGGATGTAACTAAGGTTGTAGAAAACGGAAAAGTTGCTCAAAACTTGCTGGATGAGGTCAATATCACCCTAAATAAAAACTCAATCCCTTACGAAAGCTTGTCACCATTCAAGACAAGTGGTATTCGTATCGGAGCAGCAGCCATTACTGCACGTGGATTTGGTGAAGAAGAAAGTCGCAAAGTGGCTGAACTTATTATTAAAACCCTTAAGAATGCAGAAAATGAAGCTGTCTTAGAAGAAGTGAGAAGTTCAGTCAAAGAATTGACAGATGCCTTCCCATTATACGAGGACTAAAACTTTTATGGACATTTATATTAAGAAAGCTATTATTCATCAGTTCAGTCCGGATGATACCGAACTGTTCCTAGCGGATAAGTTTCTCAATATTACTCCAAAAATCGAAGAATACCTTCGTAAAAAAATTGAACGTGTGTATTCAGATGAAGCCAAGACTGGGATTTTCGAGGAAGAAAATCCCTTCTTCAATCATATTACAGACGATTTGTTGGAGACATCAGTGACACTGGCTAATCTCTGGAAAGAGGAGTTCAGCATTTCAGAAAATCTTAAGACCAATGACTTGATTTTTGTGCAATTTTCTAAAGAAGGTGTAGAACATTTCGCTTTCTTGCGAATTGCCCTGCGGGAGACCTTGACTCACCTTGGTGGAGAAGTTGATAATCCAATCAAGCTGACTCAGAATAACCTGCCTGGATTTGGAACAGGAGCTGATGAGGCCTTGGTTGTCAATCTTCAAAGTCGAAAGTATCACCTGATTGAAAAACGAATCAAGTACAACGGGACTTTTTTGAACTATTTTTCAGATAATCTTCTTGCCGTTGCCCCTAAGATTTCACCCAAGAAATCTATCAAAGAACTAGAAAAAACGGCTCAGAAAATTGCTGAAACTTTTAACACAGATGATTTTCAATTTCAATCCAAGGTCAAATCAGCAATTTTCAACAACCTAGAAGAAAGCAATGAGTTGTCACCTGAAAAATTGGCCAACGACCTTTTTGACAATAATCTGACGGCTCGTTTGAGCTTTATTGATCAAGTAAAGGAAGCTGTACCAGAGCCTGTTCAATTTGATGAAATTGATGCCAGTCGTCAGCTTAAAAAATTTGAAAATCAAAAACTTTCCTTGTCAAATGGAATTGAGCTCATCGTTCCCAATAACGTCTATCAAGACGCCGAGTCTGTTGAGTTTATCCAAAATGACAATGGAACTTACTCTATCTTAATCAAAAATATCGAGGATATCCAAAGTAAATAATGTTTAAACGAATTCGAAGAGTGCTTGTACTAGCAGTCTTCCTTTTTGCTGGCTATAAAGCTTACCGTGTTCACCAAGATGTCAAGCAAGTCATGACCTATCAACCCATGGTGCGAGAAATCTTGAGTGAAAAAGACACCCCAGCAAACGAAGAGCTTGTGCTCGCTATGATTTATACTGAAACAAAAGGAAAAGAAGGCGATGTTATGCAGTCTAGTGAGTCTGCAAGTGGTTCCACCAACACCATCAATGATAATGCCTCTAGCATTCGGCAAGGCGTTCAAACTCTGACAGACAACCTCTATCTGGCTCAGAAGAAAGGTGTTGATGTCTGGACAGCTGTTCAAGCCTATAATTTTGGACCTGCCTATATCGATTTTATCGCCCAAAATGGCAAGGAAAACACCTTGGCTCTGGCCAAACAGTACTCTCGTGATACTGTTGCTCCCTTGCTTGGTAATACCACTGGAAAGACTTATAGTTATATTCACCCCATTTCCATTTTTCATGGGGCCGAACTCTATGTAAATGGAGGAAACTATTACTATTCTAGACAGGTGCAACTCAACCTTTACATCATCAAATGTTTCACTCTCTTTTCGACATCTGGCTAGTCCAGGTGTTTTTGTTATAAGTTTTCTTTAAGATAGATATATTACTCTAGAAAGGTAAAGGAGGAAAATCCCTATGAGAAAGAAACTCTTTCTAACCAGTGCTGCGGTCTTGTGGGCAGTAACAGCTATGAATAGCGCCCATGCAGCAACTGATGTTCAAAAAGTCATCGATGAAACCTATGTTCAACCTGAATATGTCCTAGGTTCATCATTGTCTGAAGATCAAAAAAATCAAACCCTTAAAAAACTAGGCTACAATGCCTCAACAGACACCAAAGAACTCAAGACCATGACACCTGATGTCTATTCTAAGATTATGAATGTGGCCAATGACTCTAGCTTACAATTGTATTCATCAGCCAAGATTCAAAAGCTAGGTGACAAATCGCCACTTGAGGTCAAGATTGAAACACCTGAAAACATCACCAAGGTAACTCAGGATATGTACCGAAATGCGGCCGTAACTTTGGGTGTGGAACACGCCAAAATCACTGTAGCAGCACCTATTCCAGTTACAGGTGAGAGTGCCTTAGCAGGGATTTATTATTCACTTGAAGCTAATGGAGCCAAGGTGCCGCAGGCCAACAAAGAGTTGGCTCAAGAAGAGTTGAAGGCTTTGTCTGATATCAATGCTGAAAACAAGGACAAAACTGGCTATGATGCTAATAAATTAAATGTTGCCCTAGCAGATATCAAGTCAGGACTCGCCAAAGCTAAAGAAAGTAAGGGAAATCTGACAGAGGAAGATGTCCGCAAAATCGTTGAAGATACATTGAAAAATTACAAACTTGATCAGGTTATAACAGGAAACCAAATCAATATCATCATCAATTTTGCTTTGAATCTCTCAAAGAGTGATATCCTCAGCAATGCAGACTTCACTAAAACCTTAAATGATCTTAAACAAAGCATTGTATCACAAGCTGGCGACAGTTTTAAAAATATCAACCTTAACTTTGATGCGGATAAGGCGCTAGAGGACGGCGGAAACTTCTTAAGCTCCCTCTGGCAAGCCATTGTCAACTTCTTCAAGAGTTTTGGTTCTTAAGAAATTTCATGGTATAATAGATGGTAACCGTAACGTTGCCGTCTTTTTTGTCGGCCAATAGAAAGAGAAGAGAATGTTAAAGAAAAATGATATTGTAGAAGTTGAAATTGTTGACTTGACCCATGAAGGTGCAGGAGTTGCCAAGGTGGATGGTTTGGTATTTTTTGTTGAGAATGCTTTACCAAGTGAAAAAATCCTCATGCGTGTCCTCAAGGTTAATAAAAAGATTGGTTTTGGGAAGGTTGAAGAATACCTTGTCCAATCACCACACCGTAATCAAGACCTAGATTTGGCTTACCTGCGTTCAGGAATCGCGGATTTAGGTCATCTTGCCTATCCAGAACAGCTCAAATTTAAAACCAAGCAAGTCAAAGACAGTCTATACAAGATTGCTGGAATTACTGATATAGAGGTTGCTGAAACTTTGGGTATGGAAAATCCAGTCAAGTATCGAAATAAGGCGCAAGTACCTGTCCGTAGAGTGAATGGTGTCTTAGAAACTGGATTTTTCCGTAAGAATTCCCACGACCTCATGCCTCTGGAAGATTTCTTTATTCAAGATCCTGTGATTGATGAGGTAGTAGTAGCCCTACGCGACTTGCTCCGCCGTTATGATTTGAAACCTTATGATGAAAAGGAACAATCAGGATTGATTCGAAACCTTGTGGTGCGTCGCGGACACTATTCAGGTCAAATTATGGTTATTTTGGTAACAACTCGTCCTAAAATTTTCCGAGTGGAGCAATTGATTGAACAACTAATCAAGCAATTCCAAGAGATTGTGTCTGTTATGCAAAATATCAACGACCAAAATACCAATGCGATTTTTGGCAAGGAATGGCGTACGCTTTATGGTCAAGACTATATTACCGACCAAATGTTGGGAAATGACTACCAAATCGCTGGCCCTGCCTTTTATCAAGTTAATACAGAAATGGCTGAAAAACTTTACCAAACAGCCATTGATTTTGCAGCATTAAAATCAGATGATGTGGTCATTGATGCCTATTCTGGTATCGGGACGATTGGCCTCTCTGTTGCCAAACATGTTAAGGAAGTTTATGGTGTTGAAGTGATTCCAGAAGCGGTTGAGAATAGCAAAAAGAATGCTCAGCTGAACAATATTTCAAACGCCCACTATGTCTGTGATACAGCCGAAAATGCTATGAAGAATTGGCTCAAGGAAGGAATTCAACCAACCGTTATCTTGGTTGATCCTCCACGCAAGGGCTTAACCGAAAGCTTTATCAAGGAAAGTAGCCAAACAGGAGCAGACCGTATTGCTTATATCTCATGTAATGTCGCAACCATGTCGCGTGATATCAAACTCTATCAAGAATTGGGCTATGAATTGAAGAAAGTACATCCGGTAGATTTGTTTCCGCAAACGCACCATGTGGAGTGTGTAGCTCTGCTCGTAAAAGCCTAGAAACCTTTGAACGAAAGGGATAAACAAAAGCCTTTATTGCAAGGCTTTTTGTATTGGGGTGGGTAAGTATCAGAGTGAGAATACAAGGTGACTGTCTTCATGTGCTAACCTTATAGGCTCTCAATCTATTTCCATAAAACCTAGGGGATACGGAGTTGTTTCCATAGACTAGGGGCAAACGGGAATAAACGTTCCCCCCTTATTAATTAAACTCAAGCAATGTTTGATCTTTGGAAAACAGTAGAAATAAGGTATACATTTTATAAATTTTAAGTCTTTGAAATTATTTTAGATTCCAATGTTTTTTTAGTACCTTGAAAGTTGAGTTCAACTTTTTTTAACATCTCGCTGAAAGGTAGTTCTATAACTTTGATTCCTCTGTGTAATCGTTTGGATATTACTTAAAAATTTTGGGGAGTAGAGTAGTAATAGACACAATCAAATTGTGTGGTTTGTTATGTTTGAAAATGAAGTAAAATATCGACTTGTAAAAGTAGGTTCGAAGTCATTACTATACAAAGATTTTTTCTATCGAAGAATAAAAAATTAGTTATTATTGTTTCAACATGAATTGAAACCTAAATTTTTAGAACTTGAGAATGTGGATATAGAATTGGAAGTGTTGGAGGGAGATAATGAGAAGTAAATCAATTGAAATTATTCCAGTCTTTCTCGTTTGAAATTTGTTAGAAATTCAGATAACTTTTGTTTTTCTTCTTCACTCATTGGTGGTGTATTAGGATCTTCGACAGAAAATTCAATAGGATAGAACACTCCATCAATTTCAATCCATTCTCTTCTTCGATGGCAGTTACAGTCTAAGTCATGTTCGATAATTTCCATTAGTTTTTTTCTTTCTAAGTATGGTAGTTGTTCTGTTTAGTATAGACAATTAGAGAATAATTACAATATTTCGCTCCTCAGTCGAAGTGAATTTTTTTGTGAATTAGATATAGCTTTTTCAAAGTGAGCAATACTAAAAATCTAAATAGAAGAATTTTCTTTGTAGCCATAAGCAAGCAATTCTAAAAAAATTTAAAATACTTTTAACTTCCAATCACAGGCATAAAGTGACCTACGACTTTGCCAACAATGCGTGGCTCATCTTCATAAGGAATAAACTTATCTGGATACTTATCATTTAAGGATACCATTCTAAAACCCTCTTTTTCACGATAAAGTTTCTTGATAAAGACTGAATCATTCCACGATAGAGCATATACTGCGCCATCATAGTCGAATCCACTGGAACGAATAAGAGCTACCTCACCATCTTGATAGATTGGTTCCATAGACTTACCACTAATCCAAGTAGCGATATCATATCCAAGCTGTTCTTCGTCTGAGTAGACGGTTTCAGTTTCATATTCATCAAATAAAGATTCTCCAAGACCGGCCGAAAGTTGGATATCTGATAGCACCTGCACTGAAAAGAGAGGAGTGACTTTTGTTGAGCTTTGTTGTGAAAGTAGTAATTCTTCAACATATTCTTCAGCTTTTATTTGATTATCAGGAGATAACTGAAGATAGTTATTGACAATATTGTACTCAGATTCAAAGTAGGATACTTCAACATCTAAGATTTCAGCAAGTGCAACTAGATTTTTTTGGTTAGGTTTGGCACGTCCAGATTCCCAGCTATTGTATGACGATCGATTGATATTGAGTAAATCAGCTATTTCAGTCTGAGAAAAACCTTTAGAAATCCTCTTTGTTTTGAGATTTTTTTTGGAAAACATGGTATAATACTCCTGTGTTGTTTTATAAAACAACACAATTGTATCAAAAATAATATAATTTGTCAATGGCAACTTGAGTTAAATGATTTTTGTTTTTAAGAAATATTTGTAAGGTTTTTATAAATACTATGTGTTATAATAGAAAGGTACTTTTAAAAGGACTCTTTGGAGGATAGTGTGAAGATTTCCTATAACCCTTTATGGCAGACAATTGCTGATAGAGGTATCAGAAAAAATCAGTTTAGGTTAGGTGCAAAAATTAGTTCAAGTACTTATACCAAATTGATTAATAATGATTGTATAACTACAGATACTTTACTAAAAATAGCTAATTATTTATCTTGTAATGTATCAGAAATTGTTGAATTTAAAGATGTAAATCTATAATTGGAGAGTAAAAATGTTAAAATTAGCTACTGCTTTTAGTGGAATTGGTGCAATAGAACATGCTTTAGAGCGTCTAGGCATTCCATATTCCATTGAATTTGCTTGTGATAATGGGGATGTCGATATTCTTTCAAAAGAAATCCCTGATACTATCAAAGATGTTAAAGATGAAATAACAGAACTTGGAAATGTTGTTGATAGGTATAATGACGATGACAGTTGGTTGATTGATAAGCTGTCTAAAGTGTCTCAATCTTTAATTGAGTTTGAAGAATCAATCGGAACATTTTCAGTAAATCAGTTTAAAAAGGTGATTGAACTTTCTTCAGAAATATTAGATAGTGATTCACTTAATGTAAATCAGCGTAAATTTTATATTTTAACTTTAAAAAATATAAAGGAAACAGATAACGCTGATAAAATTTATCAATCAATTAAATTGAGCATTAAGTTGAATAATGATCTTCCGAAGTTATCGGATATTTATAAATTCCCCAAACTAGAAATAGGTTTAGTTAGGTTGAAGGAACTTGCTAAAGATTTTAAAGCAATTCGAGAAGAACTTTCTATGCTTCATGAGCGAATTAATACAGAAAGTATCCGTAAGAAAGTTTTCAGTCTTCAAACATTAGAGGAGCAAAAGGCTTATGTTGATAAACTGTATGAAGGCAGGGAGAAACAAAATAATGTTAGAAAATCATACTTCGCAAATTATGAAATTGATGAATCTCGTTTTCATTGGAATGTCTCTTTTCTAGATGGAACAAAGTACCAAGATGTGGACTTGTTTGTTGGTGGAAGTCCATGTCAATCATTTAGTTTGGTTGGTAAACAAAGAGGACTTGGAGATACTCGTGGCACACTTTTTTATGAATATGCTCGTTTGGTTAGTGAATTAAAACCTAAAGTATTTATTTATGAGAATGTTCGTGCTATTTTAAGTAATGATGAAGGACGCACTTGGAAAACCATGACTCAAATTTTTGAGGATTTAGGATATGAATGGAAATTTCAAATTCTTAATGCTAGAGATTATGGAATCCCACAAAACAGAGAACGAGTTTTTGTAGTTGGTTTCCGTAAGGATCTTGATTTTGAGGAATTTTCATTCCCTAAAAAGAAAGAACTGACCAAAGTTATGCAGGATTTCTTATTGGATAATGTATCAGGTAAATACTATCTTGCTAAGAAAGGGGTAGATTTTGTCCTGTCAGATAAGAACCTAGAGAAACGCTACACACAGATCGATGGAGAAATTCAACTTTGTCAAAAGAAAAATCAGCAATTCAACTGGCATGGCGATTTTATATTTGAGGAAGAGAATAAAGACAAAGAGAAGTTGATTGAAGATTTAGATAAATACTTCTTATCTGAAAAAGTTAAAAAATATGTTCTGTCTTCAGGAACAAAAGGTTTTTACTCAAAACCAAAAACTGACTTAGAAATTGCTCGTCCATTGTTAACTACAATGCACAAAATGCACCGTGCAGGTGTCGATAATTATGTAACTACTGAAGGTCGACTTCGCAAGCTTACTCCAAGAGAGTGTTTGAGATTAATGGGTTACTGTGATAGTTTTAAAATAGTAGTGTCAGATACAGCAATTTACCAACAAGCTGGAAATTCAATCGTAGTCGATGTTATGATGGCCATTGTTAAGCAAATATATAAATCTTATCCAAAATTAGGAGAGTGAAATGGAAATACAGAAGTTTAATATCCCAAGCAGTTTTGTTAGTAAAAAATTGAAATTAGATTCTGACGCTGGTGCTGGTGAAGCCAAATTATTTGTGGGCTCGAAAGGAAATGAAGATCAACTAAAATCATTTTTCTCAAACTTTAGTGATTTTACATCATATAAAATACATAAAGCAGATTTACTAGACTATCTAAAAACTGTTAAAATTGAGTATGTTGGTCAGAAATACAATAAATATAAAGAAATTGATTATGACTATTTTAAAATGGTTGAAGAGTATGTTTCTAAATTAGAAGATTCAATTGAAATTAAACTGGAACTATACAGTGATGAAAAACGTGTATATATTAGACCAACAGAAGATTATAAAAAAATATTCAATTCTTTGATAAGAAATCTTGCACTTCCCAAAATTACTCAGTTAGTTGTAGAGAGAATAAATGAATTTGAGTTTGTAATAAAATTGGAAGTTGACATTAATAAGTTATATACTTCTGAGCTAGTGACTAACATTGAATTAGTTTATAAAAGTAATTTTTCTTCTGTTTTTTCTCTAAATAGAGTTCTTTTTGGTGCACCTGGTACTGGTAAGAGTCATA
Organism: Streptococcus sp. SM5; assembly: GCF_027497975.1. Lineage (NCBI taxonomy): Bacteria > Bacillati > Bacillota > Bacilli > Lactobacillales > Streptococcaceae > Streptococcus > Streptococcus sp. SM5. The sequence goes on from NZ_JAJNSC010000001.1 coordinate 31,080, forward strand.
AGTTAGGTGAAGATATGGTCAATTTACTTGAAAATGCTGAAAAAGACTATGAGAGGGTAACTTTCCATCCAGATTATACCTTTTCTCAGTTTGTTGGTACTTATAAACCGGTTCCTATTATAAATAAGGATGGAAAAGAAGAAATCTCTTATCAATATGTCCCTGGGCCATTCATCCGTTCTTATGTAAAAGCACTTAAGAGTGCTCAAACAGATAATCCTAAACCTTATCTTTTGCTAATCGAGGAGATTAACCGAGCTAAGGTTGCAGCAGTCTTTGGTGACATTTTCCAATTATTGGACAGAACAAATGGTGTCAGTGAATATCCAATTCGTACTTCTGAGGATTTGAGACAGTATCTTGCGAACGAACTGAAAGTTTCAGAAGATCAAGTAGCTACATTGACTTTGCCAGACAACCTATATATTTGGGCCACAATGAATAGCGCTGACCAAGGTGTTTTCCCTATGGATACTGCCTTTAAGAGACGCTGGGATTTTGAGTATCTAGAATTGGATGGCGGAGAAGCTGAGATTGAAGGATATAAATTTAATGTTGGGAGTCAAACTTATGAATGGAATGCACTTCGTAAGGCTCTCAATGAAGTTCTATCTGAAGACTACAAAATCAATGAAGATAAGTTGATGGGTCCATTCTTCATTAAACTTGATTCGTATAAGATTGAGGTTAAATCAGATGCTAGTAATCCAGCCGAGTCAGATAAGAAATCTTATGAGTCTATCCTAAATGACGAGTTTCTTGATGTCTTCAAGAACAAGGTCTTGATGTATCTCTTTGATGATGCTGCTAAGCAGAAGAGGAAAGATTTCTTCCAAGGAGTAGAGAATTCAAACAGATACTCAGTTATCTGTAAAGAGTTTGAAGCGAAAGGATTACAGATTTTTGCTCATAGCGTCTCAAAAAAATATGATGATTTTGCTTCAAGCGATAAGGACTAGATTATATGAAGTCAGTGTTTATTCGTGAACAAAAGAGATATACCTTTCATGAACTTCAATTTAGATTTAATCTAGATAAAGAACCACTTCAAAAATTACTCCTACGCTTGAAATCCTTTGGTATCTTAAAAACTGTAAAAAACACTAAAGAACAACAGGAACTATCAGATTTATTTGAAGAAGATGCTGAACTGGAGGAACTTTCTACTGGTGGGAGTGAGTTGCTCTATGTCTTTACCTATGTTGGGCTTGTGATGATTCAGAACTTCGTTCTTAAGTGTTATCCTAAGTATATCAATAAGGAAAAAGAACTCGATATCAAGCTCAAAGAGGTTATTCAAGTCATTGAGAAAGCTGATCAGAAGGAACAAGAAATACTGATTTATTCAGAGTATGATTCAAGCAGCTCTTTCAATGAACTAGCTCTAATTATGTATTTCTTGAATGATTATTTTGAGTATGGTTTGTACAATGTTGAGGATACAATTTTAGAAATCAATGGTTATGGGGATATTAACTGGGATAAAACTATTAATGACACCTTTACCATTATTTCGAATAATCGTCCTTATTATCCAGAGTTGCTTACTCAACGGAAGATTCATGATGAGACACACTTTATCAAACAACTTCATGAAATTATTTTGACTCAAGCCACTAAGACTTTGCAGGATGCTGATTTGCATGACTTGTTAGGCTTACCAGAACTTCTTTTGACAGAGGAGAAGATGGACGATTTAGCTGAAAAGGACTATATTCTTTATCGAATCGAGCAGCAACTTTCTGTTGAGTTTAATACTAGAAACCAATTGTTACTAAAAGCTCTTTATATCTACGTTGATAATAAGGATACATCATCAGAAAAAAGTGATATCAGTTTCTTTGGAACGAACTCATTCCATGTGGTTTGGGAGAAAGCTTGTGCAGTAGCTTTTGAAAATCATCTTGATTATTCACTCAAGTCTCTTGGACTGGGTGATAGCACAAAAAGCTTGAAAGATATTATTGAGAAACCTAAATGGACTTCAAAAGGAATTGAAAAGAAAAGTGATACCTTGATTCCAGATACCATATCAGTTCAGTCTCCTCTGTTTATGATTTTTGATGCTAAGTATTATCTATTAAAAGTTGAGGATAAAGGACTATACAATAATCCAGGGATTGGAGATGTGACGAAACAATTCTTGTATCAACTAGCTTATAAAGATTTGCTTGCTTCCCAAGAAGAACTAGTTGTGAAAAATTTCTTTGTGATGCCAACTGAGTCAGAAACAGATCTTGACTTTGGTTCAGTGACCATGGAGATGTTTACAGGTAAAACTTTGGAATTGAGTCCTGTTTATATCATCAAATTGAATGTAGATGAAGTTTATCGTGCATATTTAGAGGAAAGGCCACTTAAGGAAGTAATTGAAACATTAAAAGCTAGCAGTAGTGTTTAGTTGACTATTTGATTAGTCTAGAAATAATAAATGGGGGAACTGAAGTAACATTGTAGGAACAGCAACTTGATGAGGGTTGCTGTTTCAAATTGTAAAATATCACAATTTTTGATATACTAGTAGAGTAAATTGTTCATTTAACTCGATTCCCGATGACAGGCTAGGAGTTATTAGTCTGGTTGTACTGGTGTGCTTATTAGTTAAGAAGCTCTCTGTCAATGAGAAAGGAGATTTTATGAATCCAGTAATGTTAAAAATAATCGAAACTCATAACGAGGTTCTTGGTTTCATTTCTAGTTTGTACCTTATAATTCAAACCGTCGCCCATAAACTTGGAATCTTAACTAATGAATCGGGTTAAGTGAATAATTGCAATGTAACGTCAGCAGTAATATAAAAGGTTACTGTTTTTTTAATATATCTAGAAAATCTAAAAGTGTTGTAATAGAGTCAGAATTGATTAGGAGGGGACTTTGATGGGAAAATAGAATAAAAGCATATTAATCTCCAGTACGTCATATTTCTCTTTTCTGTATTTTCATTGTATAATAGGATTACATTTACTTGCATACGACGAAATGTAAACATTTCTATTTAAAATTAAGGAGAAATTAATGAAAAAGGTAATGTTAATTATCAATCCTACTTCTGGTGGCGAGAAGGCTTTGGATTACAAAGAAAAGCTGGAGAATAAAGCAAAAGAATACTTTGAGCACGTAGAAACCAAAATTACCGAAAAGGCGCTGGATGCAACATATTTTGCTGAGGAAGCTTCTCGTGAGCAGTACGATGCAGTGGTTGTGTTTGGTGGAGATGGGACTGTCAACGAAGTCATTTCGGGTATTGCTGAGAGAGACTACATTCCTAAGTTAGGGATTATCCCAGGTGGGACGGGTAACCTCATTACGAAACTGTTGGAAATCAATCAAGACATTGATGGCGCGATTGATGAACTGGATTTTAATCTAACAAATAAGATTGATATCGGAAAAGCGAATGACAATTATTTTGGTTATATTTTTAGTATCGGTTCTCTTCCTGAAGCGATTCACAATGTTGAAATCGAGGACAAAACAAAATTCGGTATTTTAGCCTATGCTGTAAATACTATGAAGTCCGTTATGACGGATCAGGTCTTTAACATTAAGGTTGAGACAGAAAATGGAAATTATGTTGGTGAAGCTAGCCATGTGTTGGTTCTCTTGACAAATTACTTCGCTGATAAGAAAATCTTTGAAGAAAACAAAGACGGCTATGCCAATATTTTGATTCTAAAAGATGCTTCAATATTCTCCAAATTATCCGTCATTCCTGATTTACTAAAAGGAGATGTTGTCGGCAATGATAATATTGAGTATATCAGAGCGCGTAATATTAAGATCTCTTCAGATAGTGAATTGGAGTCAGATGTTGACGGCGATAAATCGGATAACCTACCTGTAGCAATCAAAGTCTTAGCTCAGCGAGTAGAAGTATTTTCAAAACCGAAAGAGTAGAAGGTAAAAATTAGTTTATTATTCACAACGAAATTAAGTTCTATATCAACGATTGGAGGAGGAATGAATTCTCTATTTGATGAATTTCGAACAATTTGTTCTCATTTAAACCAAGTCGGAATCACTCCGACGCTCATGGGGTCTTTGGGGTTTGAATACCGATCAAATGAAGAATGGGGGCCGTCTGACATTGACATTCATGTGCCTGGTGACCCTAGAGGTTGGGAAGCACCCGATCATCTCAGAATTTATGAGTGGGACAAGATAATGAAAGTGATGAAACACTTAGGCTACACCTTAATAGATATTCATGAGCATGAATTCCAAAAAGATGGTCTGAGTGTTGAATTCGGAAGTATCGATTCTTTACCTGATTTTGTAGGAGTTTCGGAATCAGATATAGAGCTGATTCATCTCGATGACATCACTTTTCGCGTTCCAAGTTTAGAACAGTATTTAAGTATTTACAAGGCTTCTTCCCAAGATTCTTATCGAAATAACCACAATAACAATAAGGATTTCAAAAAGATAGAGTGGCTGGAAAGATATTTGTAAATCATCATTTGGAAAGTAGCAAGTTGTAAGACTGGCTGCTTTTTTATTTATAGAACCAAACCACTAGAATCTATGGACAAGCCTTGAAAATAAAATAAGAAAGTAGTATACTAGAATCACAATTATGAAAACGTTTGCGTCGTAAATGTAATCAAGTAAATCAGGAGACAAATACAGTGGAATTAACAGCCATTTACCATAGGCCGGAGTCGGAGTTTGCCTATCTTTATAAGGATAAGAAGCTTCACATTCGGATTCGAACTAAGAAAGAGGACATTGAAAGCATCAACTTGCACTATGGAGACCCTTTTATCTTTATGGAGGAGTTTTATCAGGATACAAAAGAAATGTCCAAAATAACTTCTGATGCCCTATTTGATTATTGGCAGGTTGAAGTGTCCGTCTACTTTGCGCGTATCCAGTATCTCTTTGAACTCAAGGATACAGAAGGTCAAAGTATTTTGTATGGCGATAAAGGGTGTGTGGAAAATTCTCTAGAAAATCTTCATACTATTGGAAATGGATTTAAGTTGCCTTATCTTCATGAGATTGATGCCTGCCAGGTTCCTGATTGGGTTTCAAATACGGTATGGTATCAGATATTTCCTGAGAGATTTGCTAATGGAAATGCTCTATTAAACCCAGAAGGGACTTTAGACTGGGATTCATCTATCACACCTAATAGTGATGATTTCTTTGGTGGTGATTTACAGGGGATTGTTGACCATCTGGATTACTTGCAAGACTTGGGTATTACTGGACTTTATCTTTGTCCTATCTTTGAATCTACGAGCAATCATAAGTACAATACGACAGATTACTTTGAAATTGATCGTCATTTTGGAAATAAGGAGACCTTTCGGGAGCTGGTCGAGGAAGCGCATCAGCGAGGTATGAAAATCATGCTGGATGCTGTATTTAACCATATTGGTTCGCAATCACCTCAATGGCAAGATGTTGTCGAAAATGGTGAGCAATCTGCTTATAAGGATTGGTTCCATATTCAACAATTCCCAGTGACGACTGATAAGCTTGCTAATAAGAGGGAGCTACCTTATCATGCTTTTGGTTTCGAGGACTATATGCCTAAGCTAAATACAGCCAATCCAGAGGTCAAGGACTATCTTTTAAAGGTTGCGACTTATTGGATTGAAGAGTTTAATATCGATGCTTGGCGTTTGGATGTGGCTAATGAGATTGACCATCAGTTCTGGAAGGATTTTCGTAAGGCAGTTTTAGCTAAAAGGCCTGATCTTTATATCCTTGGAGAAGTCTGGCATACGTCTCAGCCTTGGCTAAATGGCGATGAGTTCCATGCTGTTATGAATTATCCCTTATCTGATAGCATCAAAGAGTATTTCTTACGAGGTGTTAAGAAGACAGACCAGTTCATCGATGAAATCAATGGCCAATCTATGTATTACAAACAGCAGATTTCAGAGGTTATGTTTAATCTCTTGGATTCTCATGATACAGAACGTATTTTGTGGACGGCCAATGAGGATGTTCAACTGGTTAAATCAGCCCTAGCCTTTCTCTTTTTACAAAAAGGAACACCTTGCATCTATTACGGAACAGAGTTAGCTTTAACCGGAGGACCAGACCCAGATTGTCGTCGCTGTATGCCTTGGGAACGCGTATCAAGTGACAATGATATGCTGAATTTCATGAAGAGGCTGATTAATATTAGAAAACAAGCGTCATCAACCATTCAGCATGTCAAGTATAGCCTAAAAGAAATCAAACAAGATATAGTAGCCCTTGAATGGAAATACGAAGGCCGGGTCCTTAAAGCGATCTTTAACCAATCAAAAGAAGAGTATATTTTAGAGAAAGAAGCAGTATCACTAGCAAATAATTGCCGAGAATTGGAGAATCAGCTTGTCATCTCTCCAAAAGGATTTGTGATTTTTTATTAAAGAGCAATTAAGAGTGACAGGAAAATTGTAGTATAGAGAGCATTTTACAAACAGACTATTTGTCGTCTTGCTACAATTGGTATATAATTTAACTTAGAGTAAATAGGAGGACAAATCGAATGGAATTAAAAGATTTTACAGAAAAAGAACAGGAAATGATTAAGAAGGGGCTTACGACGTCTAAGATTAGTGACAAGGAAGCTGCTGAAAAGATTCTTGCGCTAGTACCACAAGACTTGATTAAGAGAATTCCGTTTTTTGTAAGAAAACATGCTACGACACGTACGATTAAACGCATTTCAATTGAACACCCTGAACTCTACGCTGCAGCTCAAACAAGTGGTGAGATTCCAGAAAAAGAACGCGAAGAATTGCGTCAGATTATCATAACTATCTTTGAACAAAAGATGAATAAGCATAGTATTCGTTAAATACAAAATCCGAGAACTAGAGCCTTCTAGTTCTTTTTATATCCGTTTTCACACTATTAAACTTATATAAATCTATATAAAACAATATATTTCCGAACAAAAATAGATATTTTTTTAAAAAGTACTTTACAGAGTGTTTGAAGTATGATATAGTAATAAGGCTTAGAAAATGAGATGATGTTTTCTAGCAAATATAAACCCGAGTAAAAAATGCCTACGGACAGGCAGGGTTGAATGCCGAAGCGTGGTTGAAAAACCACATTATTGATAGGGTTAAAAGCCTACTTTTATAAGTTGATGTTAGGACACTTGTCCTAATTCATAAATTTTTAGTGTGGTGAAAGCACACGTCATCTTGTGAAACGATCAATAAAGTACGTAATATTTGCTACTAGAGAGTTAGGAAACATCGGGAACAGACATACTCAACAGAAACAAACATAAAAACGTCAGAAGATTGCAGAGCAGGTGAAAACCTGCTCTTTTTTCATGAGTCAACCTTTAGTCGCCTTCGTCTTCTTGAAGCGCTAAAAATACGGTAAAGGAGTATGTCTTGAAAGAGTTAGATCAAAACCAAGCCCCAATTTATGAGGCCTTGGTGAAGTTACGCAAGAAACGGATTGTTCCCTTTGATGTTCCAGGTCACAAGCGTGGACGGGGAAATCCAGAACTTGTCGAACTTTTAGGTGAAAAATGTGTTGGCATAGATGTCAATTCGATGAAACCCTTGGATAATCTTGGTCACCCCATTTCGATTATTCGGGATGCAGAGAAGCTGGCTGCAGATGCTTTTGGAGCTAGCCATGCTTTTCTCATGATTGGAGGAACAACTTCATCGGTGCAGACTATGATTCTGGCAACCTGCAAGGCTGGAGATAAGATTATTCTGCCACGTAATGTCCACAAATCTGCTATTAATGCGTTGGTTCTATGTGGTGCTATTCCCATCTATATCGAGATGAGTGTGAACCCTAAAATTGGTATCGCTTTAGGGCTCGAAAATGATCGAGTAGCCCAGGCTATTAAGGATCATCCAGATGCAAAAGCAATTTTGATAAACAATCCTACTTACTACGGCATCTGTTCTGACCTAAAGGGGTTGACAGAAATGGCTCATGAAGCTGGCATGATGGTTTTAGTGGATGAAGCCCACGGAGCGCATTTGCATTTCACTGATAAACTTCCAATTTCTGCTATGGATGCAGGGGCTGATATGGCAGCAGTTTCCATGCATAAGTCTGGGGGGAGTTTGACACAGAGTTCGATTCTTTTAATTGGAGATCAGATGAATCCTGAGTACGTTCGCCAGATAATCAACCTGACCCAGTCAACATCCGCCTCTTATTTGTTGATGGCTAGTTTGGATATTTCACGTCGCAACTTGGCCCTTCGTGGTAAAGAGTCGTTTGAGAAAGTCATTGAGCTATCCGAGTACGCTCGCCGTGAAATCAATGCCATTGGTGGCTACTATGCCTACTCAAAAGAGTTAATAGACGGTGTTTCGGTTTGCGATTTTGACGTGACCAAGCTGTCAGTTTACACTCAGGGTATTGGGCTAACAGGGATAGAGGTTTATGATCTCTTGCGAGATGAATACGATATTCAGATTGAATTCGGGGATATCGGCAATATATTGGCCTATATTTCGATTGGTGACCGTATCCAAGACATCGAGCGCTTGGTCGGTGCTTTGGCTGATATCAAGAGACTCTATTCACGAGATGGGAAGGACTTGATAGCTGGAGAATATATCCAGCCCGAATTGGTGTTATCTCCTCAGGAAGCCTTCTATTCGGTGAGAAAAAGTTTGTCTTTAGACGAATCTGTTGGACAAGTCTGTGGGGAATTTGTCATGTGCTATCCTCCAGGGATTCCTATCTTGGCTCCTGGAGAACGCATTACACGTGAAATTGTAGACTATATCCAATTTGCCAAGGAACGCGGTTGCTCCCTCCAAGGGACGGAAGATCCTGAGGTCAATCACATCAACGTCATTAAGAGAAAGGAGAACTAGATGGATTTATGGTTTTCTGAAGTTCATACTCCAGATGTCAAATTGTCCCTGAGAACAGCCAAGCAACTCTACGCTGGTAAAAGTGAATGGCAGGATATCGAAGTCTTGGATACACCAGCTTTTGGAAAGATTTTGATTTTAAATGGGCACGTCTTGTTCTCAGATGCGGATGATTTTGTCTACAATGAAATGACCGTCCACGTTCCCATGGCTGTCCACCCAAATCCCAAGAAAGTCTTGGTTATTGGAGGTGGTGACGGTGGTGTTGCCCAAGTATTAACACTCTATCCTGAACTGGAACAAATCGATATTGTGGAACCAGATGAGATGTTGGTTGAGGTCTGTCGTGAGTATTTCCCAGATTTTGCCGCAGGGCTAGACGATCCTCGTGTTACCATTTACTACCAAAATGGGCTACGCTTTTTGCGAAACTGTGAAGATGACTATGATATTATCATCAACGATGCGACAGATCCCTTTGGCCATACGGAAGGGTTATTTACCAAGGAATTTTACGGTAATAGCTATCGAGCTCTTAAAGATGACGGTATCATGATTTACCAGCATGGGAGTCCCTTCTTTGACGAGGATGAGTCAGCTTGCCGAAGCATGCACCGCAAGGTCAATCAAGCCTTTCCAATCAGTCGAGTTTATCAGGCCCATATCCCAACCAGTCCAGCGGGCTATTGGTTGTTTGGATTTGCATCGAAAAAATACCACCCTGTCAAAGATTTTGACAAGGAAGGCTGGAAAAAACGCCAGCTTTTCACAGAATACTACACTGCTAACTTACACGTGGGAGCCTTTATGTTACCCAAGTATGTTGAGGATATTTTAGAAGAAGAGGAAGGAAAAAAATGAGTCGTTTACTAGTTATTGGTTGTGGGGGCGTTGCCCAAGTTGCTATTTCAAAGATTTGTCAAGATAGCGAAACCTTTTCAGAGATTATGATTGCTAGCCGTACCAAGTCAAAATGTGATGACTTGAAGGCTAAATTAGAAGGTAAAACAAGTACAAAGATTGAGACAGTTGCTCTTGATGCTGACAAGGTTGAAGAAGTGATTGCCCTGATTGAAAGCTACAAACCAGAAGCTGTTTTGAACGTAGCTTTACCATATCAAGATTTAACCATTATGGATGCTTGTTTGGCTACAGGTGTTCACTATATCGATACAGCCAACTACGAAGCAGAAGACACAGAAGACCCTGAATGGCGTGCTATTTATGAGAAACGTTGCAAAGAACTTGGTTTTACAGCCTACTTTGACTACTCATGGCAATGGGCTTATCAGGAGAAATTCAAGGAAGCAGGCTTGACCGCTCTTCTTGGTTCTGGTTTTGACCCAGGTGTGACTAGTGTCTTTTCAGCTTACGCACTTAAACACTATTTTGATGAAATCCACTATATCGACATTTTAGACTGTAATGGTGGTGACCACGGTTATCCATTTGCGACGAATTTTAATCCAGAAATCAATCTACGCGAGGTTTCTGCGCCAGGTTCTTACTGGGAAGATGGAAAATGGGTCGAAGTAGAAGCTATGTCAATCAAGCGCGAGTATGATTTTCCTCAGGTTGGACAAAAAGACATGTATCTCCTTCACCATGAAGAAATCGAATCATTGGCCAAGAACATTCCAGGTGTCAAACGCATTCGCTTCTTTATGACCTTTGGTCAATCTTATCTAACTCATATGAAATGCTTGGAAAATGTCGGTCTCCTTCGTACGGATACCATTAACTTTAACGGCCAAGAAATTGTTCCAATCCAATTTTTGAAAGCCTTGCTTCCTGATCCTGCCAGCCTTGGCCCACGCACTGTTGGTAAAACCAATATTGGTTGTATCTTTACAGGTGTCAAAGATGGCGTTGAAAAGACCATCTACATCTACAATGTCTGCGACCATCAGGAATGTTACGCAGAAGTTGGTTCACAAGCTATTTCTTACACGACAGGCGTTCCGGCTATGATTGGAACAAAATTGGTTATGAACGGTACTTGGAAACAACCTGGAGTGTACAACCTTGAAGAGTTGGATCCAGATCCATTTATGGAATCATTGAATGAGTATGGTTTACCTTGGGTTGTGGTTGAAAATCCACAAATGGTGGACTAATGAAGCTAGAACAAGTACCAACGCCAGCCTATGTCATTGACTTAGCCAAGTTAGAAGCAAATTGTTGCATTCTACAATATGTTCAAGAAGAAGCTGGTTGCAAGGTTTTGCTTGCCCAGAAGGCCTATTCCCTCTACAAAACCTATCCCTTGATTAGCCAGTATCTATCAGGTACGACAGCCAGTGGACTCTATGAGGCAAAATTGGCAAGGGAAGAATTTCCTGGTGAAGTCCATGTCTTTTCACCTGCTTTCAAGGATGCAGACTTGGAGGAATTGCTGGAGATAACGGACCATATCGTCTTTAACTCAGAGAGACAGTTGCGTAAACATGGGGCCCGTTGTCGGGAGGCTGGTGTCAGTGTAGGTTTACGTCTCAATCCTCAATGTTCAACACAGGGTGACCATGCGCTCTATGACCCTTGTGCACCTGGTTCTCGTTTTGGAGTAACTTCAGACAAGATACCGAGTGATTTGCTGGAATTGGTAGACGGTCTTCATTTTCATACCCTTTGCGAGCAGGGAGCAGATGATTTAGAAACAACTTTGAAAGCAGTAGAAGCGCAGTTTGGTCCCTACTTACATCAAGTCAAATGGCTCAATATGGGTGGAGGACATCACATCACAAGAGAAGATTACGATGTGGATTTGCTGATTTCAGAAATCAAGCGTATCCGAGAAACTTACAATCTTGAAATCTATATTGAGCCGGGTGAAGCCATTGCGCTCAATGCAGGTTATCTAGCAACTGAAGTTTTGGATATTGTAGAAAACGGTATGGAAATCTTGGTTTTAGACGCCTCTGCGACCTGCCATATGCCTGATGTACTTGAGATGCCCTATCGTCCACCTTTGAGAAATGGCTTTGAGGCACAGGAAAAAGCCCATACCTACAGACTTTCTTCTAATACCTGTCTGACGGGCGATGTAATTGGTGATTATAGTTTTGAAAATCCAGTCCAAATCGGTGATAGACTTTATTTTGAAGACATGGCTATTTACTCATTTGTTAAAAATAATACCTTTAATGGTATTGGATTGCCAAGTCTCTATCTCATGGACGAGCAAGGTGATTGCAGCTTAGTCAAAGCCTTCGGCTATCACGATTTTAAAGGGAGATTATCATGATGGTCAGTCCAAAAAAATTAGGCTATCGCATGCCAGCAGAGTACGAACCCCATCATGGTACCCTCATGATATGGCCGGCTCGACCAGGATCATGGCCTTTTCAAGGAAAAGCTGCTAAAGCAGCATTTAGCCAGATTATCAAAACCATAGCAGAAGGGGAAAGAGTCTATCTTTTGGTGGAGCAGGATTATCTATCTGAGGCCCAAGACTACCTTGGAGATAGCGTTGTTTATTTAGATATTCCCACCAATGATGCCTGGGCGCGTGATACTGGTCCGACTATTCTTGTCAATGATAAAGGCCAGAAATTAGCCGTGGATTGGTCTTTCAATGCTTGGGGTGGAGCTGTTGATGGTCTCTACCAAAACTATGAAGATGATGACCAAGTAGCTAGTCGTTTTGCCGAGGCCTTGGAAATGCCTGTTTATGATGCCAAACCTTTTGTCCTAGAAGGCGGAGCAATCCATAGCGATGGCCAAGGAACCATTCTCGTGACTGAAAGTTGCTTGCTTAGTCCTGGTCGCAACCCTCATCTAAGTAAAGAAGAAATTGAGAGAAGATTATTGGACTATCTAGGCGCTGAAAAAGTTATTTGGCTTCCTTATGGTATTTATCAGGACGAAACCAATGAACACGTTGACAACGTTGCAGCCTTTGTTGGTCCTGCAGAACTTGTCTTGGCTTGGACAGACGACAAAAGCGATCCTCAGTATGCCATGTCAAAAGCAGATCTCGAACTATTAGAGCAAGAAACAGATGCAAAAGGTCGTCACTTCACCATTCATAAGCTTCCTATCCCAGCTATTCGTCAGGTTGTAACCGAAGAGGATTTGCCAGGCTACATCTATGAAGAAGGAGAAGAAGAGCGATACGCAGGTGAACGACTAGCAGCTTCCTACGTAAACTTTTATATCGCCAACAAGGCTGTCCTTGTTCCCCAATTTCAAGACGTAAATGACCAAGTAGCCTTAGATATCCTCAGTAAGTGTTTCCCAGACCGTAAAGTTGTCGGAATACCAGCCAGAGATATTCTTTTAGGTGGTGGCAATATCCACTGTATCACCCAACAAATCCCAGAATAGGAGAAAAAGATGAGAAATGTAAAAGTTGCAGCCATTCAGATGCAATGTGCCAAAGATGTGGCAACAAATATTCAAACAGCAGAGCGATTAGTACGTCAGGCTGCAGGACAAGGCGCACAAATTATTCTCTTACCCGAGTTGTTTGAACGTCCGTACTTTTGCCAGGAACGCCAGTATGACTACTACCAGTATGCCCAGTCGGTGACAGACAATACAGCTATTCAGCATTTTAAAGTTCTTGCTAAAGAACTAGAAGTTGTTTTACCAATCAGTTTCTATGAAAAAGATGGCAATGTCTTGTATAACTCTATTGCCGTTATTGATGCAGATGGGGAAGTGCTGGGCGTTTACCGAAAGACCCACATACCAGATGACCATTATTATCAAGAAAAATTTTATTTCACACCTGGCAACACAGGTTTCAAGGTCTGGGATACTCGCTATGCCAAGATTGGCATCGGCATCTGTTGGGATCAATGGTTCCCTGAAACAGCGCGCTGTCTTGCGTTAAATGGTGCTGAATTGCTCTTTTATCCTACAGCCATCGGTTCAGAGCCGATTTTGGATACAGACAGTTGTGGTCACTGGAAACGTACTATGCAAGGCCACGCAGCAGCAAATATTGTCCCAGTTATTGCCGCCAATCGCTATGGCTTGGAAGAGATCACGCCTAGTGAGGAAAATGGTGGACAGAGTTCCAGTCTTGACTTCTACGGTTCATCCTTTATGACGGATGAAACAGGAGCTATTCTAGAGCAAGCTGAAAGACAAGGAGAAGCTGTTCTGTTAGCAACTTATGACCTTGATAAGGGAGCAAGCGAACGCCTAAACTGGGGCTTGTTTCGAGATAGAAGACCAGAAAAGTATCAACGTATTACGGACTAGTAGGAGAGAAATGAGAGATTCATTCTGCTAGATTAACTTCTTATTTTCAACTATAAGGATACTATGTTGTCTAGTAAGTGGATTTTATATTTTAACCCTCCAAGGCTTTCTCGCGCTTTTATGCGAGGAGCTTTTCTGTTTAAGCTTTATCAATAAAACATGCTATAATAGTTGCAGAAAGGTTGGTATTTATGGCTAGGATATTGGTTATTGAAGACAATAGTGACATTCAAGAAATTTTGCGAACTCTTCTCACTGAGGAGCATGAGGTAATTCAAGCCTTTTCTGGTACAGAAGGAATCATGCGTTTTGACCAAGGGGGGATTGACCTCGTTTTGCTAGATATCATGCTTCCTGGGAAAAATGGGGATCAGGTTTTAAAAACTATCAGGGAGCAAAGTCAAACTCCAGTCATTATGCTAACGGCTTTGAGCGATAAGAAGTTGATCAGTCAATACCTCTTAGAGGGTGCCAATGATTACATCGTCAAGCCTTTTGATTTGGACGAAGTCTTTGCCAGAGTTACTGTTCAATTACGCCAAAGCGCAGAAAAACAGCCTATGGAAATAGGAAAAACTGAAAATCTGCCACAAAACTTGAAAAATATCCAGTTTGATACAGAAAGTTTTGAAATCAAAAATAGTCAGGAAACGATTCGCCTTGCTAAGAAAGAATGCTTGATTCTCCAAACTCTCCTTAAACACCCTAAGAAAATTTTTACCAAGGAAGAACTTTATGAATTGGTCTGGGAGGAGAGCTATCTACCTGGAGATAATACTCTCAATACGCATTTGAGTAATCTGCGTAAAAAATTAAACCAGCTTGACCCAAATCAAGAATATATTGAAACCATCTGGGGAGTTGGGGTAAGATTAAAAGGAGACAAGCAATGACCTACATGATAATCTTTTTTCTACTGGTACTCCTAATTATTTTATCGATTGCATTAATTCGCTACCATCTAGCACTTAAAAACTTGAGTCAACAGATTGAAGACAAGATTCTTACGGGTAGTATGAAAAGAGTCGGAGTCAGCATTTTTTCCAAACATTTTTTACAGCTCTACCAGCAGATTGAAAATCTATTTCAGGAAGTAGAACAATCTCGGTTGGTTATGAAAAGGGAAAAGCAGACTCTGGATATGGCCATCAGCAATATCGCCCATGATATTCGGACGCCTCTGACTATCGCTTCAGGCTACACCCAACAATTGATAAAGTCTCCTGAAAACAAAACAGAAAACCTACAAAAAATCGCCCAGCATCTTGATTTAGTTTCCAAACGTTTGGAGGCTCTCCTTGAATATCGTCGTTTGATGGAAGGAGCTGTCAAACCAAAACTGGAAGAAGTGGATTTTTCGACTTTTATTACCAAAAAGACTCTGGCTTATTATGATGTTTTTCAAGCGGCAAATATCACACTTGATTTTAAGGTTGAAGCTGGTTTAACAACGAGGACTGATGAAGACTTGCTGGATCGTATTTTACAAAATTTACTTGGAAATGTCCTCAAACATGGCAAGGAAGAAGCGCGTCTATCTTTGAGAAAGGAAAAGGAACAGCTTGTCTTAGAGATTGCAAACCTTGTTAAACAGCCCATCAAAAAAATAGAAAATCTCAGCAACCGTTTTTATTCTGAAAATCTATCAGACACCGAAGAATCCTCTGGTTTAGGCCTTTATATCACTGAAGAATTATGTCATCTTCTCGGTGCAGAGATGAAACTAAGCACAGATGGACAATGGTTGTCGGTTTTTATTTACTTTTAACGAAAGAAACCTCCTCTGTAGGCTAGAGGAGGTCGTTTTTTATAGACTTTTCTTTTTAAAAACTGCCAGTCCACTTAGATTAAAGATTACAATAACAGCTAAGGTAACTATAAGTGTATAGAAAATGGATTCACTATTAGCAGTCATAGCATAGAAAAACTGCAATGATAAATATGGCAAAATTTTGATACTTGGGAAGATGAGCATTGGCATAGAAAGTAAGATAGAGCTGACCAAATAACCAATAAATACCGCAAGATAAGAATGACTAACATAGAGAATGAAGGAAACAATGGAAAGCCAAGCTAGAAGGCAAAGAAATTGAAGGAAAATGGTTACCAGTAAATTGCCAATAAAGCCATCAGGCATGGTTCCAAATCCATTTAAGATAGTTGCTGGAATAAAGGCAATCACAAGACAGATGATAAGTTGTAAGAATGCAATACAAGCCACTACAAAGGCTTTAGCAAGGAAAAACTCTGTACGAGAAACACCTACTGTCAAACTATTTTTATAGAGTTTTCCGATTAAATCAACACCTAAAACTAGACACATTAGAACAATACAGAGAAAAACGAGGTTTGAACCTTGACTAGACGCGTTAATCAGGGCTTGTACACCGTCCCAGCCATGGGTTGGAATTTCTGGTTCTTCTGTCTGGATTGCCATCAGATGACCCGTAGCTCCTATACTTGCACCCATTAGCATGAGAGTAAAGAGAATGAATTCTGTAATCCAGAATCCTTTGGAGCGGAAAAGACGGTAAAAGTCTGCTTGAATGGTATGTATCATGATTTTCCTCCTATTGGACCAATTGAGTGAAGTATTCTTCTAGGTTTTGACGGGCATAGTAAATCTCGTCAATGTCAACATCTGCCAAGGTTAATTCCTTGAGAATCTGTTTGACATCTTGTTCCTGACCAAAGATATGGATTTCATTTTCAGGATTAACAACCTTGAACTGGAGCTGGATTTGTTCTTTTAATACTTGACAAGCTTTCTCTTGATCAGCTGTCTTAAGGACAATATAATCCTCACTTAGTGTTTCAAATTCAGCTTTGCTGATTTCACGGATAATCTTGCCTTGATCTAAAATACCAAAACGATTAGCTACGAGGTAGAGTTCTGACAAGATATGGCTAGAGATGAGAATGGTGATCCCTTTTTCTTGATTGAGCCGTTGAATCATGAGTCGAAATTCTTTGATACCGATTGGGTCGAGACCGTTGATAGGTTCATCTAAGATCAGGAAGTCAGGTTTGGATAGAAGGGCAATGGCGATACCAAGTCTTTGTTTCATTCCAAGAGAGAAATCTCGAAAGACTTTTTTACCTGTATCTGACAAGCCTACATAGTCCAGCGTTTCTCGAATGACTTGATCAGCATTTGGAATATGACGAATCATACAGTAATATTTCAGATTTTGATAGGCTGTTAAGTGATTATGAGCTACAGGTGATTCGATCACCGAACCTACTCGAGATAGAGCCTTGGTCCACTCATTTTCCGTTTTGCTAGAGAAGAGGGAAACAGTCCCCTTATCCGCAAACAGTAGTTGCGTAATAATTTTTATTAAGGTAGTCTTCCCAGCTCCATTCTTCCCAATAAGTCCATAAATATCTCCCTCTCTTATCGTTAGATGAAGATCCTGAAGGATAGCTTGTTTGTCAAAGTTTTTGGACAATCCATGAATGTCGAGTACTGTTTTCATGATTCTCTCCTTTTGATTTATTTTGATAACTTTAGTATAAAGCATAGAAATCAAAGAAAGCTCAAGCATTTCTAAAGAGTTTCTAAAGTTTTAGGAATTCTTAAATATCAAAACCCAGTTGACACGAACTGGGTTTCTTAATTATAGAATATATTTCTTAATGGCACGCGCGACGCCGTCTTCTTCGTTGCTGGCTGTAACATCATCAGCAAGGGATTTGACATAATCGCTGGCATTTCCCATTGCAACACCAAGTCCTGCAAACTGGAGCATTTCGATATCGTTATTAGCATCGCCCATGGCCATGATTTCTGAGGAATCAATCTTCAAAATCTCTGCTAGTCGAGAAAGAGCGGTAGCCTTTGTTGTTCCAAGTGGCATGGCTTCATAAATGACAGGCTGTGAACGAACTCCACTAAATCGTTGGCAGAGCTCCCCAGCAAAACGATTCTCAAAATCGTCTGTTTGTTCTTTTGTTCCCAAAAACATACCTTGGAACATGCGGTACTTGCCACTAGTCGCTTCCTCGAGGGAAATTTCAGTCAGGTCTGAAAAGACTAGGTCGGCATCATTTTGGATGACTTGATTGGGCTTGCCACCGAGGACAAAATAATGTTCCTCATCAAAAAGGGTCAACTGGACATCGCTTTTTTCTGCTAGGTCATAGAGGTATTCGATATCAGCTGGACTAAGTTCTTGCCAGTCAACTAGTCCCCAGTCACTTGTCTGGTGAGTTGAACAACCGTTGTTAACAATGACATACTCATTCTGGAGATCAAGCCCCAGTTTTTGATAGTAGGGGAGAACACCGAAAAGGGGGCGACCCGTACAAAGTACCAGTTTGACACCTTTTTCAATAGCTTGGTGAATAGCAGTAATGTGAGCTTGTGGAATTTCCTTGGCTTCATTGAGGAGGGTTCCGTCCATATCCAAGGCTAGTAGTTTAATCATAGGTCTTCCTTCTTTATCTTTTGGTATTATTATAGCATACTTTAGAGGAAAGGAGGAGGAATCTTCGGGCTAATCATGGTATAATAAAAGGTAATGAAAAATTCTAACGAGGCTGAGATGAAATTACTTTATACAGATATTCGGACTTCTTTGACAGAAATTCTAACCAGGGAGGCTGAAGAGCTAGTTGCTGTGGGCAAGCGGGTCTTTTACATCGCCCCCAACTCTCTTTCTTTTGAAAAGGAACGCGCCGTGCTGGAATGCTTGTCCCAGCAGGCTTCTTTTGCGATTACCGTCACGCGCTTTGCGCAGATGGCTCGTTACCTGATTTTGAATGACCTACCTGTCAAGACCAGTCTAGATGATATTGGTCTTGGGATGGTCTTTTACAGATGTCTTGCCGAACTTGATCCTAAGGATTTACGTGTTTATGGAGCTATCAAGCAGGATCCTCAATTTATCCAGCAGTTGATTGATTTTTATCATGAGATGACCAAAGCTCAGATGAGTTTTTTGAACTTGGAGAGTTTGACGGATGAGGACAAGCGAGAAGACTTACTCTTGATTTTTGAGAAAGTAACGGCCTATCTTAACCAAGGGCAGTTAGCTCAGGGAAGTCAGTTGTCCCATTTGATTGAGGCTATTGAGAATAACAAAGTTAGTAGTGATTTTACTAAAATTGCCTTGGTTATTGATGGATTTACTCGTTTTTCTGGTGAGGAAGAGCGAATTGTGGACCTACTTCATAGCAAGGGTGTTGAGATTGTTATTGGGGCTTATGCTAGTAAGAAAGCTTATACCAGTCCCTTTAGCGAGGGCAATCTCTATCAAGCCAGCGTGGAGTTTCTCCATCATTTAGCTGCTAAATACCAAACGCCTGCTCAAGACCGTTCTAAAACTCATGAGAAGATAGATAGTTTTGACAAGGCCTCTCGTTTGTTGGAGTCTTCTTATGACTTTTCAGAACTCGCTTTGGATGTCGATGAGAAAGACCGTGAAAACTTACAAATCTGGTCTTGTTTGACGCAAAAAGAAGAGTTGGAGTTGGTAGCCCGTAGCATCCGTCAGAAATTACATGCCAATCCAGACCTGAGTTACAAGCATTTCCGTATTCTCTTAGGTGATGTGCCTTCTTATCAATTATCTCTAAAAACGATTTTTGACCAGTATCAGATTCCTTTCTATCTTGGTAGAAGCGAATCTATGGCTCATCATCCCTTAACACAGTTTGTCGAGTCTATTTTAGCTTTGAAACGCTATCGTTTCCGTCAGGAAGATTTGATTAATCTCCTCAGAACAGGTTTGTATACCGACCTTAGTCAAACTGATATTGATGCTTTTGAGCAATATCTCCGCTATCTTGGTATCAATGGCTTGCCAGGCTTTCAGAAAACCTTTACCAAATCCCACCATGGAAAATTTAATCTGGAACGTTTAAATGCTCTTCGTCTGCGTATTTTAACACCTCTTGAAACCCTCTTTGCCAGTCGAAAACAAAAGGCTGAAAACCTCTTGCAAAAGTGGAATAGCTTTCTAAAAGAAAGTTCAGTGACCAAGCAGCTCCAAGATTTGACAGCCACTATGGAAGCTGTAGAACAGGAAAGACAAGCTGAAGTTTGGAAGGCTTTCTGTCATGTTTTAGAACAATTTGCGACTGTTTTTGCTGGTTCGCAAGTTAGTTTAGAGGACTTCCTAGCCTTGCTCCATTCTGGAATGAGTTTGTCCCAATACCGTACCATTCCAGCAACAGTGAACACTGTTCTGGTGCAGAGTTACGATTTGATTGCCCCTCTGACAGCTGACTTTGTCTACGCCATTGGACTGACTCAGGACAATTTACCAAAAATTGCGCAAAATACTAGCCTTTTAATTGATGAAGAAAGACAAAGCTTAAACCAAGCAACAGAGGAAAGGGCACAATTACTGATTGCCAGCAGTGAAAATCTAAAGAAAAATCGCTATACTATGCTTTCCTTGGTTAATTCTGCTCGTAAGCAGTTGGTTTTGTCGGCTCCAAGCCTTTTTAACGAAAGTGAAAGCAAGGAGTCAGCCTATCTTCAAGAGCTGGTCCATTTTGGATTTTGCAGGAAAGAGAAGAGGATGAATCACAAAGGGCTATCTAAGGAAGATATGGGGTCCTATCACAGTCTTTTGTCTAGTCTGGTTGCCTATCACCAGCAGGGCGAGACGAGTGATACTGAGCAAGATTTGACATTTATTAAGGTTCTGGCGCGTGTCATGGGTAAAAAACTAGACCAGCAAGGTCTTGCAAATCCAGCCCTTCCAACCAGCCCTAGTAGCAAGCCCTTAGCCAAGGATACTTTACAATCTCTCTATCCTATTGATCAGGAGTTTTACCTGTCTACCTCTGGTTTGACGGAGTTTTATCGCAATGAATACAGTTATTTTCTTCGCTACGTTTTAGGCTTGCAGGAGGAATTGCGCCTGCGTCCTGATGCCCGCAGTCACGGAAATTTCTTGCACCGCATTTTTGAACGCGCTTTGCAGTTGCCTGACGAAGATTCTTTTGACAAACGTTTAGAACAAGCTATCCAAGAAACCAGTCAAGAACGCGAATTTGAAGCCATTTATCAAGAAAGTTTGGAAGCCCAGTTTACCAAGGAAGTTTTGCTTGATGTTGCACGGACAACTGGACATATTCTCCGCCATAATCCAGCCATCGAAACCATTAAAGAAGAGGCAAATTTCGGTGGGAAAGAGCAAGCCTTTATTCAATTGGATAATGGACGCAGTGTCTTTGTACGAGGTAAGGTGGACCGGATTGATCGTTTGAAAGCTGATGGGGCGATAGGAGTAGTAGACTACAAGTCTAGTCTGACTCAGTTCCAGTTTCCTCATTTCTTTAATGGCCTCAATTCCCAACTGCCAACCTATTTAGCTGCCCTAAAAAGAGAAGGAGAGCAGAACTTTTTTGGTGCTATGTACTTGGAAATGACTGAGCCTGTCCAATCTCTGATGGCCGTTAAAAGTCTGGCAGGTGCAGTAGTAGAAGCCAGCAAGTCTATGAAATACCAAGGCCTCTTCTTAGAAAAAGAAAGCAGTCATTTGGGCGAATTTTACAATAAAAACAAGGCTAATCAGCTGACAGATGAGGAATTCCAGCTCCTACTGGACTACAATGCCCATCTTTATAAAAAAGCAGCTAAGAAGATTTTAGCAGGCCAGTTCGCCATTAATCCTTATACTGAAAATGGTAGAAGCATTGCACCGTATGTTCAGCAACATCAGGCTATTACAGGCTTTGAAGCCAATTACCACTTAGGACAAGCTCGTTTCCTAGAAAAGTTGGACTTAGCTGATGGTAAGCGTCTGGTCGGAGAAAAACTCAAGCAAGCTTGGTTTGAAAAAATAAGAGAGGAGTTGAATCGATGAAGCCTATTCCCTTTTTAACTGAGGAAGAAATTCAAAAACTGCAAGAAGCAGAAGCAAATTCGAGCAAGGAACAAAAGAAAACTGCCGAACAAATCGAAGCCATCTACACTTCTGGTCAAAATATCCTGGTTTCAGCGTCTGCTGGTTCTGGGAAAACCTTCGTCATGGCAGAGCGCATTCTGGACCAATTGGCGCGTGGTGTGGAAATTTCTCAACTCTTCATCTCAACCTTTACCGTTAAGGCAGCCACTGAGCTTAAGGAACGGTTGGAGAAAAAAATCAGCCAACAAATTCAAGAAACGGATGATGTCGACCTCAAACAACACTTGGGTCGCCAGTTGGCAGACTTACCCAACGCGGCTATTGGTACCATGGACTCTTTTACACAAAAATTCCTTGGTAAACATGGTTATCTGATTGACATTGCGCCTAATTTCCGTATTTTACAAAACCAAAGCGAGCAACTCCTTCTAAAAAATGAAGTCTTCCATGAGGTCTTTGAATCCCATTATCAAGGTAAACAGAAAGAGAAGTTTAGTCATTTGCTGAAAAACTTTGCTGGGCGTGGCAAGGATGAACGGGGGCTGCGCCAGCAAGTCTATAAAATTTATGACTTCCTCCAATCCACCAGTAATCCTCTAAAGTGGCTGAGTGAATCTTTCCTCAAAGGCTTTGAAAAAGCTGATTTTAGCAGTGAAAAAGAAAAACTAACTGAACAAATCCAACAAGCCCTTTGGGATTTGGAAAGCTTTTTCCGTTATCATCTGGATAATGATGCCAAGGAGTTTCCCAAGGCTGCCTATTTAGAAAATGTTCAGTTGATTCTGGATGAAATTGGCTCCTTAAATCAAAAGTCCGATAGTCAGGCTTATCAGGCAGTGCTTGCGCGTGTTGTCTCCATCTCTAAGGAGAAAAACGGCCGAGCTCTGACTAATGCCAGTCGTAAGGCTGATTTGAAGCCACTGGCCGATGCCTACAACGAAGAGAGAAAGACCCAGTTTGCTAAACTAGGACAACTGTCAGACCAGATAACGATTCTCGACTATCAAGAACGTTATCATGGAGATACCTGGGAACTAGCTAAGACTTTCCAAATCTTCATGAGTGATTTTGTGGAAGCTTATCGTGAACGTAAGCATCAGGAAAACGCCTTTGAATTCGCTGATATCAGCCATTACACCATTGAGATTTTAGAGAAATTCCCGCAAGTCCGTGAAGCTTATCAGGAACGTTTCCATGAAGTCATGGTAGACGAGTATCAGGATACCAACCATATTCAAGAACGGATGCTGGAATTACTTTCTAATGGACACAATCGCTTTATGGTGGGAGATATCAAGCAATCTATCTATCGTTTCCGTCAGGCAGATCCGCAGATTTTCAATGAAAAGTTCCAACGCTATGCGCAAAATCCAGACGAAGGCAAGCTGATTTTGCTTAAAGAAAATTTCCGTAGTAGTTCAGAAGTGCTGTCAGCAACCAATGATGTCTTTAAACGCCTTATGGACCAAGAGGTCGGCGAAATCAACTATGATAATATGCACCAACTTGTTTTTGCCAATACCAAACTGACTCCCAATCCAGACAACAAGGCAGAATTTCTCATCTACGACAAGGACGATACAGGTGAGGAAGAAGAGAGCCAAGTAGAAACGAAATTAACAGGGGAAATGCGCTTAGTCATCAAGGAGATTCTGAAACTTCATCAAGAAAAAGGTGTTTCCTTTAAGGAAATTGCCCTTCTGACCTCCAGCCGCAGTCGTAATGACCAGATTCTCCTCGCCCTGTCTGAATACGGAATTCCTGTCAAAACTGATGGAGAGCAAAACAATTATCTCCAATCCCTAGAAGTGCAAGTCATGCTGGAAACCCTTCGTGTCATTCACAATCCCTTACAAGACTATGCCTTGCTTGCCCTTATGAAGTCTCCTATGTTTGGCTTTGATGAAGACGAGTTAGCACGTTTGTCTCTTCAGAAAGATGAGGACAAAGTCCAAGAAAATCTCTATGAGAAACTGGTCAATGCACAAAAAATGGTAACATGCCAAAAAGTCTTGATTCACTCAGCTCTAGCCGAGAAACTAAAGCAATTCATGGATATATTGGCTTCTTGGCGCTTGTATGCCAAAACCCACTCCCTCTATGACCTGATTTGGAAGATTTACAATGACCGTTTTTATTATGATTATGTGGGAGCTTTGCCAAATGGTCCTGCTAGACAGGCCAATCTCTATGCCCTAGCACTGCGTGCTGATCAATTTGAAAAGAGCAATTTCAAGGGCTTGTCGCGTTTTATTCGTATGATTGACCAAGTTTTAGAAGCCCAGCACGATCTTGCAAGCGTGGTTGTCGCACCACCTAAGGACGCAGTAGAGCTCATGACCATCCACAAGAGTAAAGGCCTGGAGTTTCCTTACGTCTTCATCCTTAACATGGATCAAGATTTCAACAAGCAAGACTCTATGTCAGAAGTAATTCTCAGTCGTCAGAATGGTCTTGGTGTCAAGTACATTGCCAAGATGGAGACAGGAGCAGTGGAAGATCACTATCCTAAAACCATTAAACTCTCTATTCCTAGCTTGACCTATAGTCAGAATGAGGAAGAACTGCAGCTGGCAAGCTATTCTGAGCAAATGCGTCTACTGTATGTTGCTATGACGCGGGCTGAGAAAAAGCTCTATCTTGTCGGTAAGGGTTCTCGTGAAAAGCTGGAAGCCAAGGAATATCCAGCAGCTAAAAATGGAAAACTAAATAGCAACACTAGACTTCAAGCCAAGAATTTCCAAGATTGGATGTGGGCTATCAGTAAAGTATTTGCCAAGGATCATCTCAACTTTAGTTATCGTTTTGTTGGAGAAGATCAGTTGACCAGAGAAGCTATCGGAGAGTTGGAAAACAAGAGCCCTCTCCAAGATAGCTCTCAAGCAGATAACCGTCAGTCAGAAACCATCAAAGAAGCCCTTGAAATGCTGAAAGAGGTGGAAGTTTATAATACTCTTCACCGCGCAGCCATTGAACTTCCTAGTGTTCAAACCCCAAGTCAAATCAAGAAATTCTACGAACCAGTTATGGATATGGAAGGTGTCGAGATTGCAGGTCAAGGCCAGTCAGTAGACAAGAAAATCAGCTTTGATTTGCCAGATTTTTCAACCAAAGAAAAGGTAACAGGAGCTGAGATTGGTAGTGCTACCCACGAACTCATGCAGAGAATTGACCTCAGCCAGCGACCAACGCTTGCTAGCCTGACAGAAACTCTCAAACAAGTTCAAACCAACCCAGCTGTCAGAGACAAGATTAATCTTGCGAAAATTCTTGCATTCTTTGACACAGAACTCGGTCAGGAAATTCTTGCCAATACCAACCATCTTTATCGCGAGCAACCTTTCTCCATGCTCAAACGAGATCAAAAGAGTCAGGAAGACTTTGTTGTCCGTGGTATCCTTGATGGCTATCTACTTTACGAAGACAAAATTGTTCTGTTCGACTATAAGACAGACCGCTATGATGAACCAAGTCAACTCATAGACCGCTATCGTGGTCAGTTAGCCCTATACGGAGAGGCTTTATCTCGAGCCTATTCGATTGAAAATATTGAGAAATACTTGATTTTACTCGGTAAAGACGAGGTTCAAGTTGTAAAAGTATAATCTAGAAAGGAGACCTCATGACACTTCCAGTTAGAAAATCCCTGCATGATGCGGTGTTACAGGCTTCAAAAGCTGATACTTGGGAACAAGCTACCAAGGAATGGAATGAAGTTTCCTTGATTTTTAACGGTATCGGCCGTAGCAATTGTGTCTGTGGAAATGCTATCAAATACGCCTACGAACTCTTTAACGGTATCACAGGCCAACGCCTCTTTCCCATCGGTAGCGACTGCGTCAGACACTTTCATCGATTGACCCTTGACCAGCAACTGGAAGAGGAAGAAAAACTGCTCAGAAAGGTTGAAAATCTAACCAGAAAAGCCCAGAAAAAGGAAAAAATCAAAGTCAATAAGAGTGAATTTGACGAGCGTCTTCTAAAATGGCTCTGGGAAAAAGGTGTTTTTAAACCCAATCGTGGCAATCAGTTCTCACCTGAGAAAGACTACCAGCTCTTCCTAGAAGTCTTTCAAGGAGGAAGTTGGATCAAGGCAGAGCCCAAGAAGAAGGCTCGGATGGAAGAAGTCCTTGAAAAGTGTATCAAACCCTTTTTACTTGGCAAATCAGATGACCAACTCTACCTTGTCAAGCTAGGAAAGGAAAAAATTGACTACGAACAGGAACTCCGTATCCAGGCAGAGAAAGAGCGCAAGAAAAGAGATAGAATCGCCAAACAATATGCAGACAATCTAGTTCTAGCTATGGGACCAGCAGAGCGTGCATACCAAGATTACTTTGGCTTTACAGAGACCCTGACTCAAGAAGAACGCAAGTGGGAGAAAATACTTTTTGGTAAAAATCGAACAGAACGGGCTATCAAGGCCAAACAATACCAAAAAGAGTTGGAAAAAGACCAACGAATTGCTAGTCAAGATCCAATTGAAAGAAAGCAGAAGCAGACCTGGCTCCTCAATTCCTATTTTCGTGAGTTTCCTGAAGAAAAAGCTCGATTTTCTAGGCTTTTATTAGAATATCGAAAAAGTGGAGAAGTGCCATTTTCAACTGAATATCTGTCAGACCATCTGCTCGACTTTTTCTATAAAATGAAAGCCTTTGAGTTTGAAATCGCACCAGAACAAGTTCGAGATTTTCTAAAAGAAAGCCTTCAAACAGAGCATCTCTCCTCAGCACAAGAAAGCTGGATAGAAGGAATTTTGACAAATTGTATAGTCCCATTTTTATCTCGAATACTCATCTAAAACTAAATATATAAGTCTTAGAATTTTATATAAAGTTAATATATAAATTAAGTGAATTTGAAATCAGCCTTCCTTTATAAAGTAGCTATTACAAATAAAAGCTTGTGCAAAAAAGAATAATTTATGATAGAATAGAGGATAAGAAAGAAAACGTTTTTACAGTTTTTTCAATCCGAAGGAGATATATTATGGCCACTATTCAATGGTTTCCTGGTCACATGTCTAAAGCGCGTCGACAGGTGCAGGAAAATTTAAAATTTGTTGATTTTGTGACGATTTTGGTGGATGCACGCTTACCTCTATCTAGTCAAAATCCTATGTTGACCAAGATTGTTGGTGACAAACCAAAACTCTTGATTTTAAACAAGGCGGACTTGGCTGATCCAGCAATGACCAAGGAATGGCGTCAGTATTTTGAATCACAAGGAATTCAGACGCTGGCTATCAACTCTAAAGAGCAAGTGACTGTTAAAGTCGTAACAGATGCTGCCAAAAAGCTCATGGCTGATAAGATTGCTCGTCAGAAAGAACGTGGTATCAAAATTGAAACCTTGCGTACCATGATTATTGGGATTCCAAACGCTGGTAAATCAACTCTCATGAACCGTTTGGCTGGTAAGAAGATTGCCGTTGTCGGCAACAAACCAGGTGTTACCAAGGGGCAACAATGGCTTAAAACCAACAAAGACTTGGAAATCTTAGATACGCCAGGGATTCTTTGGCCTAAATTTGAGGATGAAACTGTTGCACTGAAACTGGCCTTGACTGGAGCTATCAAAGACCAGTTGCTTCCTATGGATGAGGTGACCATTTTTGGTATCAATTATTTCAAAGAACATTATCCAGAAAAGCTGGCTGAACGCTTCAAACAAATGAAAATTGAAGAAGAAGCGCCTGTTATTATTATGGATATGACCCGTGCTCTCGGTTTCCGTGATGACTATGATCGTTTTTACAGTCTCTTCGTGAAGGAAGTCCGCGATGGCAAACTCGGTAACTATACCTTAGATACATTGGATGACCTCGATGGCGACGATTAAAGAAATCAAAGAACTCCTTGCAACAGTCAAGAATTTAGAAAGTCCCGTTTTTTTAGAACTCGAAAAGGATAGTCGCTCTGGAGTTCAAAAAGAAATCAGCAAACGTAAAAAAGCCATTCAAGCTGAATTAGATGAGGATCTTCGTTTGGAAATCATGCTTTCCTACGAAAAAGAACTGTATAAGCAAGGTTTGACCTTAATTGCTGGTGTTGATGAGGTTGGCCGTGGTCCTCTGGCTGGTCCTGTAGTCGCTGCAGCCGTTATTTTACCTAAAAATTGTAAGATTAAAGGCCTCAACGATAGCAAGAAAATTCCTAAAAAGAAACATCTGGAAATTTATCAAGCCGTTCAAAATCAAGCCTTGTCAATCGGGATTGGTGTCATGGATAATCAGGTCATCGACCAAGTCAATATCTATGAAGCAACCAAACTGGCCATGAAGGAAGCAATCTCCCAGCTCAGTCCGCAACCTGAGCATCTCTTGATCGATGCCATGAAACTAGAATTGCCCATTTCACAAACATCTATCATCAAAGGAGATGCCAATTCCCTCTCGATTGCAGCAGCATCTATAGTAGCTAAGGTGACACGTGATGAATTGATGAAGGAATACGACCAGCAGTTCCCTGGCTATGATTTCGCTGCTAATGCCGGTTATGGCACAGCTAAACACCTGGAAGGACTTGAAACACTAGGAGTTACCCCAATTCACCGGACCAGCTTTGAACCCGTTAAATCACTGGTTTCAGGAGAAAAAGAAAGTTAAGTTAGAAGGAATGATTATGGAGGAACAGTCAGAAACACTCAGTTCCAAGAAAGAATTTGCCTTTGCCTCAAGCACTATATTATCCCAAGTTGGACGAGGAATCATTGTTGGTCTCGTCGTCGGACTCATCGTCGGATCCTTTCGGTTTTCAATCGAAAAAGGCTTCCACCTGATACAAGGACTTTATCAAGATCAAGCGCACCTAGTGCGCAATCTTTTTATCGTTGGTCTATTTTATTTAATAGTTTGTTGGCTCAGTGTGAAATTAACTCGGTCAGAAAAAGATATCAAGGGTTCAGGAATTCCTCAAGTCGAAGCCGAACTGAAAGGGCTCATGACCCTAAACTGGTGGGGCGTACTTTGGAAAAAATATATTCTAGGAATTCTTGCTATTGCAAGTGGCCTTATGCTGGGGCGTGAAGGGCCAAGTATTCAACTTGGGGCGGTCGGTGGTAAAGGTATTGCTAAGTGGCTTAAATCCAGTCCAGTAGAGGAACGATCCTTGATTGCGAGTGGAGCTGCAGCAGGATTAGCCGCAGCCTTTAATGCACCAATAGCAGGCCTCCTCTTTGTCGTAGAAGAAGTTTATCACCATTTTTCACGCTTTTTCTGGGTCTCAACTCTAGCAGCCAGTCTCGTAGCAAACTTTGTTTCTCTGCTCATATTTGGCCTAACACCCGTACTGGATATGCCAGATAATATCCCACTCATGACCCTAGATCAGTATTGGATTTACCTCCTCATGGGAATTTTTCTAGGACTTTCTGGTTTTCTTTATGAAAAAGCTGTACTCAATGTTGGTAGAGTTTATGACTGGATTGGGCAAAAAATCCGTTTGGATAGAGCTTATTACCCAATTTTCGCCTTTATTCTCATCATACCAGTTGGGATCTTCTTACCGCAAATCCTTGGTGGTGGAAATCAGCTGGTTCTTTCCTTAACTGAGCAAAATTTTAGTTTCCAAGTTCTATTAGCTTACTTTTTGATCCGCTTTGTTTGGAGCATGATTAGCTATGGAAGTGGTCTTCCAGGAGGAATTTTCCTACCAATTTTGGCGCTTGGTTCCTTACTTGGTGCCCTAGTTGGTGTCATTTGTGTGAATATTGGACTTGTCAGTCAGGAACAATTTCCTATATTTGTCATTCTGGGAATGAGTGGATACTTTGGAGCAATATCCAAGGCTCCCTTAACTGCTATGATACTCGTAACTGAGATGGTAGGAGATATTCGCAACCTCATGCCACTTGGTTTAGTAACCTTAGTTGCCTATATCATCATGGATTTACTTAAAGGTGCGCCAGTCTATGAGGCCATGTTGGAAAAAATGCTGCCAGAAGAAGCGACAGATGAAGGAGAAGTCACTCTCATTGAAATCCCTGTATCTGACAAAATCGCTGGAAAACAAGTACACGAACTCAACCTGCCACACAACGTCCTCATCACCACCCAAGTTCATAACGGTAAGAGTCAAACAGTTAACGGCTCAACCAGAATGTATCTCGGTGATATGATTCATCTCGTAATTCCAAAAAGTGAAATTGGAAAAATCAAAGATTTGTTGTTGTAACATTTATTTACATAATTTAAATTACGCAAATAAAATCATTAAGAAAATTCCAAGGAGGACCTCTACATCATAATGAAAATACTTGATGTTCTACATAAGTTTTATGGTGATTTTGAATTCATTGAAGAAAAGTGTAATGAAAAATACGAAGGCATCCTCATCAATATAAAGGAAGATGAAGATAAAGAATATAAAAGATGTCGCTTAGCAAAAAGAACACCGAAAAAAGAAGGATATTTTACAGCATTTTGGAAAAAAGACCAAAATAACAAGAACATTCCTTATACCAATGAAGATTTAGGAGATGAACTCGTTATTGTTGTTATCGATAATGATAAGAGCGGACTTTTTATTATTTCAAATGAAGAGGCAATCCGTAGAAAAATTCTATCAACAAAAGACAACAATGGAAAAATGTCTATGAGATTTTATCCACCTTGGTGCACAAATTTAAATACAACGGCTCTAGCAACACAAAATTGGCAATTGAAATTTTTTAGAGAAATTGAATTATAAGAATAATTTTTTCTAATTTTAATAGGAAAACGTTAAAAATTTTTTAATGGATTCATATATACAAATATACAAAAAAGACTTGGTTTTTATTTAACATAAAATCAGGTCTTTTTTAGTCTAATGACCTATTTCTAGTAGTATTTATAAAATATGAAATTGACTATTTTCTTAATGAAAAAAATTTCCAGTTATATAAAGATCAGATAAATTAAAAGTTTATAAAAAACACTTTAAAAAACTCCCACAACATCTTTCCGAAAAACTATAATTTTCTTGAAAAATATGCAAGTCTATGCTATACTACTTGTAGACTTAATTATGGAGAAAATACATGAAACGCGAGATTTTACTGGAACGAATCGACAAGCTAAAACAAATCATGCCCTGGTATGTTCTGGAATACTACCAATCTAAGCTTGCTGTACCTTACAGTTTTACAACCTTATATGAATACCTCAAGGAATACGATCGATTTTTCAGCTGGGTTTTGGAGTCTGGTATCTCAAACACTGATAAAATGTCTGATATCCCTTTATCTGTCTTGGAAAATATGTCAAAAAAAGACATGGAATCCTTTATCCTTTATCTACGTGAACGTCCTTTGCTGAACGCCAATACAAGCAAACAAGGTGTTTCTCAGACAACCATCAATCGGACCTTGTCAGCCCTTTCTAGTCTTTACAAGTATCTGACCGAGGAAGTCGAAAATAACCAGGGAGAACCTTATTTCTATCGTAATGTAATGAAGAAAGTTTCGACCAAGAAAAAGAAAGAAACACTTGCTGCTAGAGCTGAAAACATCAAGCAAAAACTCTTTCTAGGTGATGAAACAGAAGGTTTTCTGACTTATATCGACCAAGAGTACCCACAACAGCTCTCAAATCGCGCTCTCTCATCATTTAATAAGAATAAAGAACGTGATTTAGCCATTATTGCCCTTCTCTTAGCGTCTGGTGTCCGCTTATCTGAAGCTGTTAATCTGGATCTAAGAGACCTTAATCTCAAAATGATGGTTATTGATGTCACTCGAAAAGGTGATAAACGTGACTCGGTCAATGTCGCTGCATTTGCAAAGCCCTATCTAGAGAATTATCTAGCTATTCGAAATCAACGCTATAAGACGGAAAAAACAGATACAGCCCTCTTTTTGACACTCTATAGAGGTATTCCCAATCGTATCGATGCTTCCAGCGTGGAAAAGATGGTTGCTAAATACTCTGAGGACTTCAAAGTTCGTGTAACTCCACATAAACTGCGCCATACCCTAGCAACCAGGCTCTATGATGCCACTAAATCACAAGTTTTGGTCAGTCACCAGCTAGGACATGCCAGCACACAAGTCACTGACCTCTATACCCATATCGTCAACGATGAACAAAAGAATGCTCTGGATAGTTTGTAAACTACATAAAATAAATTATGTAAAACAAAACTCAAAAAAGAAGCTGGTCAAACAACCAACTTCTTTTCTTTTTATCCCACTACCGCTTCAGCGATTTCTTCACGGCTAATACCAGCGAAGTAGCGTGTAATATCAATAGTGTCTAAGGCTTTAAGAACATCTTCGCGTTCATATTTGACGCCACGAAGGACATCTTCTACAGCTGCAACGTCCTCGATACCAAAGAAGTCTCCATAAATCTTGATATCTTGTATTTTTGATTCGACGACATTAGCAAAGACTTCAACTTTGCCACTAGTGAATTTTGTACCACGACGGATGTTGAATTCAGGTGATTTACCGTAGTTCCAGTCCCAAGTTCCAAACTTAGTATCCTTAATGCGATTGATTTCAACCAATTCTTCTTCTGAAAAGACGTATTCAGTCATCTCTGGGTACTCTTTTTTCATGTATTCCAAGAGCAAATCACGGAATTCTTCAACTGTGATTTTTTCTGGTAATTCATTGACAATATTGGTTACACGGGCACGAACTGATTTGACACCTTTTGATTCAAATTTATCTTTTGAAACCTTGAGGGCATTAGCAAGAACTGACAAATCAACGTCAAAGAGCAAGCAACCGTGGTGCATGATACGGCCATTGATATAAGCTTGAGCATTGCCACAGAATTTCTTACCGTCAATTTCTAAGTCATTACGACCTGTGAACTCAGCTTTAACACCGAGTTGAGCCAAGGTATTAATAACTGGAGTAGAAAAGCTCTTGAAGTCAAAGGCCTTGTTTTCATCTTCTTTTGAAATGATGGTGTAGTTGAGGTTGTTTAAATCGTGATAAACAGCTCCACCACCACTGATACGGCGGACTACCTCAATACCATTTTCTCGAACATAATCACGGTTGATTTCTTCAATAGTGTTCTGGTGACGACCAACAATGATAGATGGTTTGTTAATCCAAAGAAGGAAGATTTGATCCTCATCAAGGAGGTGTTTAAAGGCATATTCTTCCAAGGCGATATTAAAGGCAGTGTCGTTTGAATGATTGATAATATATTTCATGATATCCCTTTATACGATAGAGACTGGAAAAAATTCCAGTCTAATCTATCTTCATTTTATTTTTTCTTAGGTGAATGGATGGCCATTCCTAGAACATCTGCAAATGCTTCATACATCACTTCAGAGTAAGTTGGGTGTCCGTGGATAGTTTTCAGCATTTCTTCAACAGTGATTTCCATTTCGATAATGCTTGATGCCTCGTTAATCAATTCTGCGGCTGCAGGACCGATGATGTGAACACCAAGGATTTCTCCATATTTCTTATCTGCAATGACTTTTACGAAACCTTGAGCTGCATCTGATGCAATGGCACGACCGTTAGCAGCAAAGTTGAATTTACCGATGGCAACATCGTATTTCTCACGGGCTTGTTCTTCTGTCAAACCTACTGCTGCTACTTCAGGAAGAGTGTAGATAGCTGCAGGAGTCAAATTCAACTTGGCAACAGCATGACTTCCTTTAAGGGCATTTTCAGCAGCAACTTCACCCATACGGAAGGCTGCGTGCGCCAACATCTTAGTACCGTTGATGTCACCTGGTGCGTAGATACCTGGAATAGAAGTTTCCATGTATTCGTTGACCTTGATGCGACCACGATCCAATTCAAACTCAACATCGCCAATACCTTCAAGATCCGGCACACGACCGATTGAAAGAAGAGCTTTATTTGCGATGATATCGTCTTTTCCTTCAACTTTGATACGAAGTTGACCATTTTCCTCGATGATTTCTTGCAGTTTAGTACCAGTCAAGATGGTCATTCCTTTACGCTCAAGGATCAAGCGAAGGTTCTTAGATACTTCTGCATCCATAGCTGGCACGATACGGTCCATCATTTCGATAACAGTTACTTTTGAGCCAAATGTCATGAAGGCCTGACCGAGTTCTATACCGACAACACCACCACCGATGATAACAAGGCTTTCTGGTACTTCGTTCATTTCAAGGATGTCATCGCTGGTCATGACAAGTGGAGATTCCATACCAGGGACGTTGATCTTGCTGACTTTTGAACCACCAGCAAGGATGATTTTCTTGGTTTCAAGCAATTCAGAACCATTTACCAAGACGTTCTTGTCTTTAGTGATCGTACCAATTCCTTTATGAACAGTAACTCCGTAGCTACGAAGAAGACCAGCAACTCCACCCACCAAGGTATTAACAACCTTAGACTTGGTTTCAAGGAGTTTGTCCATATCTACAGTAAAGTTTGGATTTTCGATTACGATACCACGGTTTGCAGCATGACCAATGTTTTCGATAATTTCAGCGTTATGAAGGTAGGTCTTAGTTGGGATACAGCCACGGTTCAAGCAGGTTCCACCAAGTTCAGATTTCTCAACAAGGGCAACCTTACCGCCGAGTTGGGCAGCTTTGATGGCTGCAACATAACCAGCAGGACCTCCACCAATCACAACGATATCAAAAGCATCATCGCTCTTACCATCATCGTTTGAGGCACTTGCTGCAGATGCTGGGCTAGCTTCTGGCGCTGCGGCTCCAGCTGTTGGGATATTTTCCCCTTCTTCGCCAAGGTAACCGATAACTTCCGTTACAGGGACTGTTTCACCGTCCCCTTTAAGGATAGCAATCAAGTACCCATCTTCTTCGGCTTCCAATTCCATGCTGACTTTATCAGTCATGATTTCCAAAAGGATTTCTCCTTCTTTTACAAATTCTCCGACTTTTTTATTCCATTGGACGATTTGTCCTTCTGTCATATCCACGCCGGCTTTTGGCATAATTACTTCTAAGGCCATGTCTTCCTTCCTTTATCTATATCTTTAAAATGAATACTCTTGTTCTTAAATCAACATTGAGATTGGATTTTCAATCAATTCTTTCAAGTCCTTCATAAACTTAGCACCAGCCATACCATCTACGACACGGTGGTCGATGGTTAATCCTAGGCTCATGATAGGGCGAATCACAATTTCACCATTGACGACAACTGGCTTCTCGATTGTCGAACTGACACCAAGGATAGCTGAGTTTGGTTGGTTGATGATCGGACCAAAGGACTGAACGCCAAACATTCCCAAGTTACTGATAGTAAATGTTGAATTTTGCAGTTCACTTGGAGCCAATTTGCCATCCAAGGTACGGCCAATAACATCCTTGAAGGCTACAACCAACTCTGAAAGAGTCATCTTCTCAGCATTGTAAACAACAGGTGTCATCAATCCATTATCCATCCCAACTGCCATCGCAAGATTGACATAGTTGTGAGTGATAATGGTCTTGCCATCTTCTGTCAATGAAGCGTTGATATAAGGATGCTTCATCAAGGTTTTCACAACAGCAAGTGAAAGAAGATCTGTTACAGTAGTCTTCTTCCCAGTTGCTTCCATGATTGGCTCAAGAACCTTCTTACGAAGAGCCAACATTTCAGTCATATCAACTTCATAGTTGAGCGTGAAGGTTGGCGCAGTTAGGTAAGATTCAACCATGCGTTGGGCAATAACCTTACGCATTGGTGTCATTGGAATACGCTCGATTTCACCATATGGTGTTACATTATCAGGAACTTCTTCCACTTTTTCAATCTGAGCAGGAGACTTGATGGTATCGTTTTCAATATTTTCAGGAAGCAAGGCCAAAACATCCTTCTTCATAATCTTACCACGATGACCGGTTCCTTGAATTTCCTGCCAAGCAATGTTATGTTCGAGGGCAATTCGTTTTGCAAGTGGCGAAATGCGAACCACGTTTGTGTCTTTATAAGTTTCCACGTCTTCTTTGTGGACACGACCGTTTGCACCTGAGCCAGAAACGTCGTAGAGGTTGATCCCTAAATCATCCGCTAACTTTCTAGCTGCAGGAGTCGCTCTTAGCTTGTCATCAGCCATGACCTCTCCAATTCTATACTAAGATATTAAGGACGAAGAGCTCTGCACCTAAGAGATACAAAGATTCTCGTCAGCTTTATTTTGTTTACATAACTTATCTTATGTAATTTTATTCTTTGTTATATGTTTTACGGATGGCATCTTTGATGCTTTCAACTGTTGGAATCATTGCATTTTCTAGATTTTGTGCATAAGGCATTGGCACATCTTCTCCTGCACAACGACGGATTGGTGCATCTAGATAGTCAAATGCTTCTGATTCTGAAATAATAGCTGAAATTTCACCGATATAGCCACTTGTCTTGTGGGCATCGTTGACCAGAACAACTTTACCAGTCTTCTTAACTGAGTTAATAATAATATCCTTATCAAGCGGAACAAGGGTACGTGGGTCAACAATTTCAACTGAAATGCCTTCTTCTGCTAATTCTTCAGCTGCTTGAACCACACGGCGAAGCATTTTTCCATAAGTAACAACTGTTACATCCGTACCTTCACGTTTGATTTCCCCAACTCCAAGTGGAATCGTATAGTCTGGATCAACTGGTACTTCCCCTTTTTGGTTAAATTCTGACTTGTACTCAAGGATAATAACAGGGTTGTTATCACGGATAGAAGACTTAAGCAGTCCTTTCATGTCCGCAGGCGTACCTGGTGCTACAACCTTAAGTCCTGGGATATGAGTGAACCAAGACTCTAGAGATTGTGAATGCTGGGCTGCAGAACCAACTCCGTTACCAGCTGCACAACGAACAGTCATTGGAACCTGACCTTTCCCACCAAACATATAGCGTGTTTTAGCAGCTTGGTTGACGATATTGTCCATGGCAATAACCGAGAAGTCCATGAAGGTCATATCGACGATGGGACGAAGTCCTGTCATGGCTGCTCCGGCTGCTGCTCCAGAGATGGCAGCTTCAGAAATAGGACAGTCACGAACACGTTCTGGACCAAATTCTTCAAGCATTCCAACAGAAGTTCCGAAGTCTCCTCCGAAGACACCGACGTCTTCTCCCATCAAGAACACATTTTCATCGCGACGCATTTCCTCAGACATAGCAAGGATAATGGTGTCACGGAAGGACATTGTTTTTGTTTCCATTTTATCTCTTTCTCCTTAGTCTGCGTAAATATCTTCAAAGGCTGATTCAAGCGGTGGGAATGGACTTTCTTCTGCAAATTTAACAGAAGCTTCTACTGCTTCCTTGACTTGCGTTTGGATTTCTTCCAATTCTTCGGCACTTGCAATAGTGTTTTCAATGAGGTACTTGCGAAGGTTTTCGATTGGGTCTTTTTGTTTCCACAATTCCACTTCTTCGCGGGTACGATATTTACCAGGGTCAGATGATGAATGGCCAAGCCAGCGATAAGTCACACTTTCAATCAAGACAGGCCCATTGCCACCACGAACATGGTCTACAGCTTTCTCAAATTCTTCGTAGACATCGATGACGTTGTTTCCATCTTCGATGAACATTCCAGGAATTCCATAAGCGGCGCTACGTTGATGGATATGTTCTACATTAGTCATTTTCTTGATATCCGCAGAGATACCGTAACCGTTGTTAATGCAATAGAAAATGACTGGCAGCTTCCAGATAGAAGCCATGTTCACTGCTTCGTGGAAAACACCTTCATTGGTCGCACCATCTCCAAAGAAGCAGACAACGATTTTACCGGTATTTTGCATTTGCTGACTGAGGGCTGCCCCAACAGCAATCCCCATACCACCGCCTACGATACCATTGGCACCAAGGTTACCAGCATCAAGGTCGGCGATATGCATAGATCCACCTTTACCTTTACAGGTTCCAGTGTATTTTCCAAGGATTTCAGCCATCATTCCGTTGAGGTCAATTCCTTTGGCAATAGCTTGTCCGTGACCACGGTGGTTTGAGGTAATTAGATCATCTGGATTGAGAGCCAACATAGCACCCACGTTAGCCGCCTCTTCTCCAACAGAAAAGTGCGTCATTCCTGGCACTTTCCCTTTCTTTACTAATTGCGCAATTTTTAAGTCCATACGACGGATTTCTTCCATCTTACGGAACATCTCTAGCAAAAGATTTTTATCTAAAATTGACATCTTCTTGCCTTTCTAACTTTCTTCTTACCTTACTATTTTACCGTTTTTGACAAATACTGTCAAAGTTTTTCTAAAAGAAATTTCACAAAATAAAAAAGAAAACCCCATGAAAACAAGGGATTTCCTTATCAAGAATATTTTTTCACAAACTTTTTAGCGTTTAGATTTTTCTAAAGATTCAAATCTCTTCATAATCACAGTTAAACGCCAACGGTAGAGAACCCCACTCACAACCAAACTAATAATCAAGCCGATCCAATAAGAATAAGCTCCAAAATCTGTTAGGGAATCAAAGACCATAGCTACTGGGATTGCTACGCCCCAATAACCAACCAAACCAAGGTAAAAAGGAATAACTGTATCCTTATAACCCCGCAAAATTCCCTGAAGCGGTGCCGCAAAGGTATCTGCTAACTGGAAGAAAAGGCTGTAAGTCAAAAAGCGTGCTGTCAAATCGATAAATTCTGGGTCGTTACCATAAAGACTGGCCACATTTCCTCTAAAAATGTAAAGGAAGGTTAAGGTGAAGGCCGCAAAAATGAGGGCAGTCCATCTTCCTAGACCAATGTAGGTTTTTGCATCATCAAATCGCTTGGCTCCCACTTCATAAGACACGACAATGGCCATAGCCGATGAGATACTCATAGGAAAGGCGTACATGAGAGATGAAAAGTTCATAGCTGACTGGTGACTAGCAATAATCAAAGACGAGAACTTAGCCATAATCAAACCAACCACGGAAAAGATAGCTACTTCCGCAAAGACCGTTCCCCCAATAGGGAGACCTAAGCGAACCCCTTCCTTGATTTTATCCATATTAAGCGGAATGCGTTTCTCAAGATGCAAGGCTTTGAGCTTCTCCTGTTTAAATAAAACCAGAACAGAAATTCCCAACAAGACCCAGTAGGCCAAAGAAGTCCCTAAACCTGACCCAGCACCTCCCAACTCTGGAACACCAAAGGCACCGTAAATCAAAAGATAGTTAAATCCACTATTGAGAGGAAGTAACAAAAGCATAAGATACATGGACAGTTTAGTCAAGCCCAGCGAATCCAGCAAGGAGCGAATAACGCTAAAAAGCAATAAGGGGATAATCCCAATAGATAAAAACCAGAGATAGCGAACCGCTACTGCTGCCACTCGAGCTTCTAACCCAATATGATTCAAAACAGGTGGTGCCAGGAAAAGTACTAGTCCCAGCAAGACTACAGATAGACCCAGGGCCAGATAGATAAACTGGTAAAAATCTGACGCTACTTCTTCCTTTTTCCCTCGACCAAGATGGTGACCAATGATGGGCACCAGAGCTGACACAATCCCTGTTAGGAATGTAAAGAATGGATTCCAGATACTGGTTGCCATAGACACACCAGCCAAGTCCATGGTATTGTATTGACCTGTCATAGTCGTATCAACAAAGGAGGCAGAATAATTGGCAAATTGATAAATCAGGATAGGGAAAAATATCTTTAAAAATAAGATAAACTTATCTTTAAAATGATGGGTTTGGTACATATAGGCTCTCTATTCTTTTTGTTTACAGAGCAGACTCCCACCTAGTTTTGATAGACGATTTGTCCCTTACAGATGGTATATTTAACCTGCCCTTTTAAGGTTTCACCGATGAATGGTGAATTAGCTGCTTTCGAAGCAAAATGGGAGTCCACAAGGCGGTCAGCCTTAGCATCAAAAATAGTGATGTCCGCTGGACCATTCTCAGCCAAGTAACCTGCTTCAAAGTTATAAAGCTTGGATGGGTTGTATGTCATTTTTTCAAGTAATTCCATCAATCTTAACTCACCAGCTTCCACTAAATAGGTCAATCCAAGGGACAGTGATGTTTCTAAACCAGTCATACCAGATGGCGCTTTGGTAATATCCTCAACATTTTTTTCATCCGCATGGTGAGGCGCATGGTCAGTCGCGATAACTGTGATGACGCCTGATTTAAGACCTTCGATAACAGCACGACGATCTGATTCCAAACGAAGCGGAGGATTCATCTTAGCATTGCTACCTTGTGTCAAAAGAAGTGCTTCTGTCTTAGAAAAATGCTGTGGCGCTACTTCTGCTGTGACTTGCGCACCTAGCCCCTGAGCAAACTCCACTACTTTAACACTTTCTTCCTTAGACAAATGCTGAATATGAACATGGGCCTTGGTTGCATAGGCAATCATGACATCACGCGCCATCATAGCATACTCAGCTACCCCAGTCGCACCGCAGATATGGAAATATTCTTTAGCAATATT
This sequence comes from Streptococcus sp. SM5, assembly GCF_027497975.1. Classification (NCBI taxonomy): domain Bacteria; kingdom Bacillati; phylum Bacillota; class Bacilli; order Lactobacillales; family Streptococcaceae; genus Streptococcus; species Streptococcus sp. SM5. The sequence continues at coordinate 71,312 of NZ_JAJNSC010000001.1, forward strand.
TTCGTTAAAGCCAAGAACACCATTCAAACCTGGATCTTCCTCATGAAGACTAATAAAGGTATTAAGCTTTTTAGCTTCCTCCATGGCTTCCTTGACAACTTTACTGCTCTCAAGCGGAATACCGTCATCAGAAAAGCCAACCGCACCAGCTTCTAAAAGTGCCTGAAAGTCAGTCAAATCTTGCCCATTAAAATTCTTGGTAATGGTCGCAACCGTCTTAACATTAATCTTCTCTTTGGCAGCTGACTGGAGAACTTCTTGCAAAGTCTCAACGTCTGAAATGGTTGGACTAGTATTAGCCATCATGACAACCGTGGTAAAACCACCTGCAGCGGCTGCTAGGGCACCCGTATGGATATCTTCTTTATGAGTTTGTCCAGGTTCACGGAAATGAACATGAATATCGACCAAGCCAGGAGCAACTACAAGACCAGTAGCATCAATTATTTCGGCTCCTTCTTCCTTGACCTCAGGCGCAATTTTGATAATTTTCCCATCTTGGACCAAGACATCACACACTTGATCCAAACCAGACTTGGGATCCATTACACGACCATTTTTAATTAGTAGCATCTGCTTTCTCCTTTATTCATAGAAATCAACTTGGGTATCCAACAATTTATCCCCATCATAAACAAACTTGGCTGAAAAGAAGGGTTTATCCTCTAAAAGCCACTCAACAAAGGTGTGATCCCCTTCCCAAGTCGGCTTGCTCAGTACCTCATCATAGGGAACCCATTCTAGCGTCCCCTCATTGCAGTCAATCAAGTCCCCCTCAAACTCTGTTACTTTAAAAACATAGGTGTACCAGTCTAAATCTGGTGTAAATTCAGGAAAAGTGATAACACCTTTTAGAACTGGCTTGGCTTTAAGCCCTGTTTCTTCAAGGATTTCACGCGCAGCACATTCCTGAGGGGTCTCACCACGCTCTAGCTTACCACCCACACCAATCCATTTTCCTTTATGAACATCATTGGGTTTCTTATTACGGTGGAGCATGAGCAATTCTTTCCCGTTATCAATGTAGCAAATCGTCGCTAACTGAGGCATATTCTCTCCTTATCTAAGCCAATCGATTGGCTCTTGTCCTGTTTCTGTTAAGAATGCATTAGCCTTGGAAAAAGGCTTGGAACCCCAAAATCCTCTGTAAACAGATAAAGGACTGGGATGGGCTGATTCGATAATCAAGTGCTGAGGATTGGTAACCAGAGCCTTTTTTCTGCGTGCGTAGGCTCCCCAAAGTACAAAGACCACTGGTCTATCTAGACGATTGACCACCTGAATTACAGCATCCGTAAAAGGCTCCCATATCTGACCAGCATGACCATTGGCCCGTCCAGCAGGAACAGTCAAACAAGCATTAAGAAGCAAGACTCCTTGCTCAGCCCAAGACGTCAAATCATGAGATTTCTTAACCCCGATATCGTCTGACAATTCCTTCAAGATATTTTGCAGGGATGGCGGAGCTGGAATAGAGTCCGGTACAGAAAAACTCAAGCCCTGCGCTTGACCTGGCCCGTGATAGGGATCTTGCCCTAGAATCACCACCTTAACGTCTTCTAGGGGTGTGGTCAAGAGAGCCTGAAAAACCTTTTCCTTGGGTGGATAAATAGTCCCTTGAGAATAGACCTGCTCCATAAACTGATTGATTTTCCCGAAATAACCCTCAGGTAATTGCTCCTTAATCAAAGCATGCCAAGACGAGTGTTGCATCTTTCCCTCCTTTATCTTATCCATCTAAAAGCACGTCTTAATTCATCTGTACCATTTTTAAAAAAGCATAAACCATGTGCAAGTATAATCTTATCCGGTTTCCAGTTTAACATACGGGAAAAGGAAACCTTTGCTTCCCTTTGTCTTCCTAAAAAAGTCATCCTATAATCAATAGGAGTTTGACCATCAGGGGCTGTTACACGAGCTAAACGATAGAATTTTCTGCGGATTGGACTAGCTATTTTTTCAGGTTCAAAATTCTCTATAAGGTCTGTTACAATGAGTGTTTTAGTTGATTTATGAAAAAACACGACCTCTTCGATGACAGAACTTCCCTTAAAAATAAGCTGATCAATCTCATCAGACCATAGGTCAGGAGCCTTATCTGTTAAGGCAGCATCAAATTCCACCTTGACATTCTGACTTTTCGCTCTTTCTTCAACTCCTGGACTAGACCATGCTTGCGCATGAGGATATCTTTTTCTCCAATCTGCAATATAGGCGTAGTGAATCTTATTTGGTGAAATCAGGTAAGCGACTCTGCCCAAAGCGTCCAGTTCAGTAAAGAGTTTCTCGTTTGGCGCAATAGGAGAATGAAGCCAAAGTTTGCCATCATTTAACTTAATCACCGTCATGCGTGTCTGAAAAGGAAGTTTGAAGATCTTCATATCCATTTGAATCAAATCACCATCCACTATCCAAATATTTTGATCAACTTCCTTTAGTGTATACAATGGTTCATAAAGAGAAAGTTCTGTCCTTAACATCGTTAACCATTCCTTCGTTTTTACTGCCTCTATTATAGCAAAAAGTGGCTATGGAAACCACTTTTTACAGTTTATCTAAGTAATCCAGCAAGTCTTGGTAAGAATGGACTTCGTAAGTCGGCTGGGCTTGTGTGTGATTTTCGAGGCGATGAGGGTTGTACCAGATAGTGTCAATCCCCGCATTATTGCCACCTTGAATGTCGGCGGTTAGAGAGTCTCCAATCATCAGCGTCTTTTCTTTGCTAAACCCTGCAATCTGTTGACCAATCTTTTCATAAAAGACAGCATCAGGCTTTTGTGTTTGCAGCTGTTCAGAGATAAAGACTTGATTGAAATAAGGTGCCAGACCAGATTGAGCCAAACGTCCCGTCTGAATGGCAGTAATACCATTTGTCGCAGCATACAAGTCATAATCACGCTCGATGAGGCTATCTAATAGTTCATGAGCACCTGAAAAGGTTTGCCCCTGCTGGGCGAGGTAAAATTGGTAACTCTGGGCTAGAAAACTACCGTCTTTTTCCTGTCCAAAATTAGAAAATAAACGAGAAAAGCGCGTGTTAACCAGCTCTTGTTTACTAATTTTCTTTTGCTCCAAGTCCTTCCAGAGAGCCTTGTTCATGGGAACGTAATAGTCTTTATAGGCTTGAATATCCTCAACTCCTTCTTCTTTTAGAAGTTGCGTCAAAGCCACATCCTCAGCAGCATCAAAATCAAGAAGAGTGTGGTCAAGGTCGAAAAGTAGAAATTTGTAGGACAATTTGGTGTTTTCCTTTCTGAGTGAGAAAAAGTCGCTAATATTTATTTGGGAAATATTCTTTTCCCAACTGCCATAAATACTGATCAATCTCTTTAAGATTAAATTCGTCTAATCCGTAGTATTCTCTAAAAGCAATAATTATATTTTTAAATTTTTGATAATCTTTTAGATCTGCATTCTTAAATTTAGAAAATTTATCTGTTTTTCTAAAGTATTTCAATACCTTTTCTACATAGCTATCATAAATAGGGTATTCTTTAGGATTATGATGGGAACAGTATTTGGTAGAAAAAGAATAGAACTTTCTAGTTACTCCATTGATAGTGACATTCTGAATTTCATTGACTAAAGTTACATCACCTTGTCTCAATCTCTCGTCAATTTTAAGACTCAGAATATGCTCTGCAACTGGATAAACTGAAAAAATATTTGTACTATAAAAATCATTCAACGTAGCAACCTTTAATAAGATGTCAGAAATTTCTTCGTTACTTGGTAACAGCTCAAAAAATAATTTATCTAAAGCATCTTCTTGCAACTTATAATTTTTAAGATTTTTCCACGTTTTCAAGTATTTTTCTACTTCACTGGCTGACGGTTTAGAAATAACAATATCTGATTTCTGTTTTCTATTGTAGTTTATTTGCATATCTATCTCACTCCAAGTAGTTATTCAAAAAATTTGATAGATTAATTATACCCTAACAGCCTAGACAGCAGTACAAATTAACGCAAATTTATAAACAAACGCAAACAATTGCGGTTTCTACCGTGATTGTTATTTTAATTCATCTAGAAAGGTAGGATATCAATTTTATCAATATTTTTTTCTGAAATCTTCCGCAATTGCATCTTGAACAAGGCGTTTTATATGACGAAGATTATTTTCTTCTGAAAAACTCAGAATTTTTTTCATTAATTCGTCGCTAATTTCATAGGTAGTATTTTTGATAGAATTTAACTTATCCACCAGACTATCTGCTTGTTCTTGGATGAATAAGCGTTTTTCATCCAAGTTAGGAATCTGAAAATCGCTAAGTAAATCAAACCGAGACCTTAGGGAAGCTGGAATATATTGCAGATAGTGCTGAGAAGTCATATTGGAAGTAAAGACAATAGTATAACCATTTAGATTATGAGCGATGCCACGCCTATCTGTAAATTTACCGTCTTCTAGTAGTTCATAAAAAAAATTAAACACGGCTGGTGTCGCCTTTTCAAATTCATCAATCAAAATAATTTTAGATTTGGATGAATTAATTTTTCTAATCAGTTCGCCACCCTCATCGCTTCCAACGTATCCGAGCGGAGAACCTATTAAACTATTCAACACCCCTTCTGTCGAGTAATTTCCAAAATTAATTTTGGTAAGCTCTTCATCTGGATAGAGTGACTTTGATAAAATCTTAGCAAATTCTGTTTTACCTATTCCAGATTCACCAATCAGAAACACGGAAAAAATCTTCCGGACTCCTATTCTTTCGAGAAGTATAAAGTTTTCATACTTCTGTATAAAATCTTCCTTAAATAAATCATGACCAATTAGGTTGCTAGCAACCTCCTGTATTTTATTGCTAAACTCAGTATCACTACTATCTTTCGTTTCGTCGTCAGAATTAAAATTTTGAACTTCTGGATTAGCAAAATTTTTGTTTATCTCTTCATCTTCAAATAGAAGTGGCAACTCTTTCAGTACACTTTCGTATTTTAACTTATTTAGCCAAAAAATAAAGGAGTTAGACACTCTACTTAGCGAAAAGAAAACTCGACCTATATACTGACTATTGTAGGCGTTTAAATTCATCAAGGCTGATAAATCTATGACCAATCCATCTACAGCATCAATCTCCTCGCATATATCTTCTATTTCACTCAAATTAGTGAAATCGTAAGATAGAATACGAGTGATATCAATCCTTTTACTTTCCAAGAAATGTTCTTTTAAATCATCTATTCTTGTAACATCATATAAATAAATCACGACTCACTCTCCACATTGATTTTTTGAACAACAGCAATCACATCTATCAAATGATATGTTCCATTTAACTTTTCATAGTTGAAATCTATTTCGAATTCCGACCCAGATTCATCGCTCTTTTCAGATGATGAGGATTTTGGGATAATATCTTTTACATTGTTCGTCACGTTATTTTTCTTGGTTTGCTTACTCATAAACTCTAAAAATTTTGTTGACATGGTATCAACTTCAGAAAAATTAATCTTACCTCTATCTATTCCGACTAAGTTAAGTTTTCCAAGTTGAAAATCACTATGTCTATACCCATTCTCAAAACCTTCAACTTCTCCATAGGGGAAACGAATCAAGAATTTTTCATTACCTTGTTTGAAACTATAATCAATCGTGTAGTCAGTCAAGAAAGTAGAAAGTAGGTTTGACATATTTAACTCAATTCCCTCCGTACTGGGATTGTCCAACTTGCTAGCCTGTAACACTTGCAATATAAGTGGAATATCTTGTGCATTTACGGGATTAAGAGTTACACTGTCAAATTTTATTAAATCTCCTTGCTCTATGTTCTCAGCTTGAAAATTTTTGGACATTTCATAGACTTTTCTAAAAATCGTAGATTTAGTGCTTTTAACTTCGAAACTTTCACTAATTTTACTTTCCGTAGTTAATTCGTTGCTATTTCCATATCCTGAATACAAACCATTTCTCGTTCCAATTTCAAAAAAGTTTTTGTGACTTGTTGTACTGCTATTTTCCTTCTGAATAGTTGTCTTGACAGTATCATCAATTAAGGTAGCAATTTCATAAGACTTAGCCGAATTGAGATATACTAAGTTGAAATAGTCTATGTTTGACTGAGAATTATCTGCTGCTGTATTAATTTTATTGATAGAGTCTATCCGCCAACTCCCAGAAATCAATATTGCACTAGCCATTAGTAATACATTTAAGTCGATATTGGCTATAGTAATTAGATAATCCAACGCGGGCTGGAGCAGTACATATAATATAGTTACAAATAGAAATTCATCCTTCTTTTTATTTCTTAAAAAGTAAAAGGACAATATTGTCACTACAGCAATAATCATCTTATGTCCAGAATACGGTTGTAATATATTAATTTTAAACAACCAACAAATGATTGTATATGCAACCAATGTATAGCTAATTATTCTACGATAATTTACACCTAGGAAAAAATTTTTTACCACTAAACACCTCTAGCTTTCTTAATCTTATATTTATAAATCATTACAAAAATAGCAGAAATAATTTTTTATAATTCGATTATACCACAAGCCCAGAGATCAGTTTTTAAAAAAAAAATATACTTATACCTCGATCAATATAACATCCTGAGATGTGTTCTATATTTGTATTGAGCTAAATTCCTTAAAATCAGCAACACTCTTCCAATCAACAAGTCGATTTTTTAAAAGAAAGAAACAAAAGCAAAAGGCTAGGACTGCTGTAAGCTCCCCCAAACAGAGGGATACCAACTCTTTTCTAACTTTCTCTTTTTGTATTTTCATCATCACACCCATCAATCTATCATCCTAAATCAGAAAAAACCATTCGAACCAGTTTATCATCAACATTTCTCAGAATTAAGGCATTCTAAGAATCGAATAGTTCATTCTGCTTCAATATCAATGCAATTCTAAACTTAGAATTACATTAAAATAAATGTTTTGGCACTCTTCTAAGCCATTGATTACCTTAAATTTTAGTTTTTGAAGGATTCTAAAGCTAGAAGAACTCAAAAATGAAGATAACTAAGCTATTCGAAGCTTAGAAGAACCTTTTCTAAAATCCATACCCACTTTAACTAGCGACGCTTACAATTCTTCTGATGTGATTTGAGTTTTTTCAGAGCCCAATCATAGTGACTGGAGGTGCTACTGACAAAGTAGGAACCTAGACTTGTCCCACCTGTCCACTTATAGACACCTTTGGTAAAGAGTTCGTCATTGCTAAAAACTTCTATCAACTCTAAAACCTTCCTATGTGATTGTTCTAGGAGTCTAGTCGCTTCTTCTAAGGAGGTTTTCTGGTGCTTCTTCCAAAAAGCGACATTCATTTCTCCATAAGTTTTCCAATTATAAGATTCAGGGAGAAAAAGTCTTTCGAGACCTTCTTGATTAGAATGTACCCAAGTCAAAAGTAACTGCTGCCATTCATAAAGATGAATCAGGACATCTCTTAGATTCTTATCCCTTTTCCAGTGAGCTTCTTTTTTCTTTGGGTCTCTTGATAAATCAAATGGAGTCTGTAGCTCATCTTCACTTAGTTGGGAGATGAAACGATTAAGCTTTTCATAGTTTTCCTTAGAGGCCAGTACTAGCTCCTCTTTTGTTTTAGGTCTTGGCATAGAGTTCTCCCTTCATATCTCTAGTTATTATTAGAGATTTTTTATCCTTTAAATCTCTATAACTTATCCTTTAATTTCTCAACAAAGAGATAGGCTGCTGGACAGGTCAAAGTATTCTTAATCGTCAAATGGTTGATTTGATGGATCTTTTTCCTGTCTGTATGAGGAAATTCACGACAGGCCTTTGGACGAACGTCATAGATGGAACAGAGATTATCTCCTCCTAAAAAGGGACAAGGCATGGATTTAAAAACCTTATCACCATCTTCATCTACCTGCAGAAACTCCGCTTCAAAAGCAGGTAATTTCATCTTAAAGTACTTAGCAATACGAGTGATGTCTGCTTCCTTGAAGTCGGGTCCCAATGTCTTGCAACAGTTGGCACAGGCAGTGCAATCAATCTCCTCAAAAACTTCTTGGTGAATCTGCTGGGCTATCTTGTCTAGATTTTTAGGAGGTTTTTTCTTTAAATTGGCTAAAACTTTTCGATGCTCCTTCTGCTTTTGTAAGGCTAGCTGGTGGTAGTACTCAATATCAATTTCTTTAGACATGATTTCTTTCTAATTCACGTATTTTTGTCTATTATACCATAAATACTGCCCCTTTTTTGCCCCCTAAATACAAAAATAGCCCTTCGGATAAAATCCGAGGGGCTAGAAACGTTATTAAATCAACGGCCGAACTTTTGAATTTCAAGGTTCGGGATAAAATAGTTCACTGAACTATTTTATTTTTTAAGGTTGTAGAATGATTTCAATCCACGGTATTCTGCTACTTCACCAAGTTGGTCTTCGATGCGAAGCAATTGGTTGTATTTAGCGATACGGTCTGTACGTGAAAGTGAACCAGTCTTGATTTGTCCTGCGTTAGTTGCAACTGCGATGTCAGCGATTGTTGAATCTTCAGTTTCACCTGAACGGTGTGATACAACGGCAGTGTAACCAGCTTCTTTAGCCATTTCGATAGCTTCAAAAGTTTCAGTAAGAGTACCGATTTGGTTAACTTTGATAAGGATTGAGTTAGCAGCACCTTCTTGGATACCACGTGCAAGGTAGTCAGTGTTTGTTACGAAGAAGTCGTCACCAACAAGTTGTACTTTCTTACCAAGACGTTCAGTAAGAGCTTTCCATCCATCCCAGTCGTTTTCATCCATACCATCTTCGATAGTGATGATTGGGTATTTGTTAACCAATTCTTCAAGGTAGTCGATTTGTTCTGCAGATGTACGAACAGCAGCGCCTTCACCTTCAAATTTAGTGTAATCGTATACTTTACGTTCTTTATCGTAGAATTCTGATGAAGCACAGTCAAATCCGATAAATACGTCTTTACCTGGAACATATCCAGCAGCTTCAATCGCAGCAAGGATAGTTTCAACACCGTCTTCAGTTCCTTCGAAACGAGGAGCGAATCCACCTTCGTCACCTACGGCAGTTTCCAAACCACGTGATTTAAGGATTTTCTTAAGAGCGTGGAAGATTTCAGCACCGTAACGAAGAGCTTCTTTGAATGTTGGCGCACCAACTGGCAAGATCATGAACTCTTGGAAAGCGATTGGAGCGTCAGAGTGAGAACCACCGTTGATGATGTTCATCATTGGAGTTGGAAGAACTTTAGTGTTGAATCCACCAAGGTAGCTGTAAAGTGGGATTTCAAGGTAGTCAGCAGCAGCACGAGCTACAGCGATAGACACACCAAGGATTGCGTTTGCACCCAATTTACCTTTGTTAGGAGTACCGTCAAGAGCGATCATAGCACGGTCGATAGCTTGTTGATCACGTACATCGTAGCCAATGATAGCTTCAGCAATGATGTTGTTTACGTTGTCAACAGCTTTTTGTGTACCAAGACCACCGTAACGAGATTTGTCACCGTCGCGAAGTTCAACTGCTTCGTGTTCACCAGTAGAAGCTCCTGATGGAACCATACCACGTCCGAAAGCACCTGATTCAGTGTAAACTTCTACTTCAAGTGTTGGGTTACCGCGTGAGTCTAGGACTTCGCGAGCGTAAACATCAGTAATAATTGACATTTTTTACTCTCCTTATGAGTTAAATTTTTTACACCTCTATAATACCTTAAAACCCCTCCTTTTTCAAGAAAAAACGTTATCTTTGTGCAAATTTTCCTTAACTTTATAAAGTAATCGCTTTCTTTTGTCTGTTTTATTCTAACTTTTATGATATACTGTTTTCATGACAGATTTATCAAAACAATTACTTGAAAAAGCTCATGGTGGGCCAAAATTAAATCCGGATGAGCAAAGACGCTATCTTGGCACTTTTGAGGAAAGAGTTCTTGGATATGCAGATATTGACACAGCAAATAGCCCTCAGTTAGAAAAAGGTTTTTTATCTATTTTAGAAAACCTTCAGGAAAAAGCAGAGCCACTATTTGTGAAGATTTCACCAAATATCGAATTTGACAAACAAGTTTTCTACTTAAAAGAAGCTAAAGAAACTGATAGTCAAGCTACCATTGTATCTGATGAGCATACTTCTTCTCCTTTTGGCCTGATTATTCATAGCAATGCACCAGTACAAGTAGAAGAAAAGGACCTTCGACTTGCTTTTGCAAAACTTTGGGAAGTTAAAAAGGAAGAACCAGCCAAAACATCCATCTGGAAGAAATGGTTTGGCTAAATCTTGCGCATATTTAATAAATTCCCTATATTGGCAGCCGTGTGCTCCAAATAGAGACGGGCATTTTTCAAACTATCTTCTAGAGGTTCACTTTTCTCCAAAATTGAAAAAGCCGCTTGGATATTTTCAAATGGTAGGGAAGGTAAATCTTCAGCAAGACTACCACAAATAGCAATGACAGGAACTCCGACAGGGGTTCTTTTTGCTACGCCTATAGGCGCTTTCCCAGCAAAGCTTTGACAATCTAGTCTTCCTTCTCCTACAACTACCAAGTCAGCATCTGCAACTTTCTTATCAAAGTCAATCAAATCTAAACAAGTGTCAATTCCAGATACGATACTTGCTTTAGCAAAGGCACACAAACCGCCAGCAATTCCTCCACCAGCTCCTGCACCTTTAATTTCTAATGTTGCAGGCGAGACTTTTTCATAAAAATCTTGGATTGCCTGATCTACGACTGCAAACATAGTAGGATGTAAACCTTTTTGCTTTCCAAAAGTGTAAGTCGCACCTTGCTGACCACATAAGGGACTCACGACATCTGCTAAAATACGAATTTGCACATCTTCAGGAATTTCATAGCGATTTTCTGTTGACATAGAAGCTAAGTTTAGTAAGGATTGACCGCAAGCAGGCAAGACATTTCCATCCCTATCATAAAATCGATAACCTAAACCAGCAGCAATCCCAATTCCTCCGTCATTACTGGCCGTGCCACCAACACCGATATAGATATCTTTAATCTCTTGAGCAATGAGATGGCGAATCAACTCTCCGATACCACGAGTTTGGATTTGAAGTGGATTTCGTTTCTCTATCGGAATCTTTCCAAGGCCAACCAAATCAGCAACTTCGAATAGTGCCAGTTTCCCTTTTTGAAAATAGTGCATGGCTTCTTTTTGTCCAAAAGGTCCTGTCACTTGGATCCATTTTTCTTCTAGGTCAAGAGAATGTCGGATAGCATCTACAGTACCTTCTCCCCCATCACCAACAGGGCAGAGGAGACAGTCTACATCTACTATCGATTGTTGGAAGCCTCTTTTTATTGCTTCAGCTACCTGTTGAGCTGTCAAGCTTTCCTTAAATGAATCTGGTGCAATTACAATCTTCATATTTTACCTCATTCTAACCAGTCAATCAAAGGAAGAACTTCTAAAAAATCCCTCTTATCAACATGATTCGGTATTTCTTTTTTGAGCACTTCTTTGGCACAAAAGGCGATTCCTAGTCCTGCTGACATCAACATTAATAGATCATTGGCCCCATCACCGATTGCAATCGTTCTTTCTTTAGGAAGTTTTAGTTTCTCTCTCCATTTTTCCAAAGTCTTTTTTTTGACCTGGGGACTGATAATTTGTCCAATCAATTTTCCTGTTAGAAGACCATCTTTGACTTCAAGTTGATTGGCAGAGAAATAGGCAATACCAAGTGATTTTGCTAGTCTCTCAACTATTTGCGTAAAGCCACCAGACACCAGACCAACTAGGATACCATTCTTTTGGAGAATGGAAATGAATTCCTGGGCATTTGGCGTTAGATGAATAGAATTGAAGACTTTATCAAATACCGAAATAGGAAGGCCTTCCAAGAAGGAAACTCTTTTTCTTAAACTGCTTTCAAAGTCTAACTCTCCTCTCATTGCCCGACTTGTAATCTGCGAAATTTCCTCCTCACGACCTACCTCTCTTCCCAAAAGGTCAATCACTTCTTCTAGGATTAAGGTTCCATCAACATCCATAACACACAAGCCTTTTACTTGAGACATTAGTTCTCCTCTCTAAACAGCCCAAAAATCGTATGAAGTCATCATACGATTTTATCTATTAATTAACTAAACTGTGGTACAAGTCAAGGTATGACTTGCAGGCTGTATCCCATGAGAAATCACACTCCATAGCTTGTTTTTGTAGATTTCTCCAAACGTCAGGATGGTGTCTATACAAGTCCAATGCTGTTTGGAAAGTCCAATTTAACCAATAAGGAGATAGATTGTCAAAGCTAAAACCAGTACCACTTCCTTCGATTGGATTAAAGGCTTTAACGGTATCTCGCAAGCCACCAACTTCATGGACTAATGGCAAGGTTCCGTAACGCATAGCCATCATCTGAGACAAGCCACACGGTTCAAAACGACTCGGCATGAGGAAGAGGTCACAAGCAGCGTAGATTTCTTGAGCTAGTTTGACATCAAAAGTGATATTTGCTGATAGCTTGTCTGGATAGATTTGAGCAAACCATGAGAAAGCTCCTTCAAATGCTGGATCGCCAGTTCCCAAAAGAACAATCTGAATATCTTCTTGCAAGATATGGTGCAGACTTTCCACCACCACATCAAAACCTTTTTGACGTGTCAAACGAGAAACAATTCCCACCAGAGGAACATCAGCTCTAACTGGCAAGCCAACTCTCTCTTGTAATTTTGCCTTATTCTTGGCTTTTCCAGACAGATCTTCCTTATTAAAATGATAGTCTAAAAGGGCATCCGTCTGAGGATTATAAAGGTCAGCATCAATCCCATTCACGATACCAGAAACTTTACCAGACTCCATCCTAAGAATCTGATCCAAGTTACATCCAAACTGACTAGTCATAATTTCATGAGCATAACTAGGTGAAACGGTTGACACACGATCCGCATAGAGAATACCTGCCTTCATCCAGTTCAGACAGTTGTTCCAGCGAAGGGTACCATCCGCATAACGTTCAAAGCCCACTCCAAACAAATCCCATAACATTCCTTCTGAAAATTGTCCTTGGAATTCCAAATTGTGAATGGTTAAAACAGTTTTAATACCTTGATAGGCTTGAATCCAACGGTATTTTTCCTTCAACAAGAAAGGAATCATAGCTGTATGGTAGTCATGAACATGGAGAAGATCAGGAATAAAGTCAATCCTTTCCATAGCCTCAATGGCAGCCAGTTGGAAAAAGGCGAAGCGTTCTCCGTCATCAAAATCACCGTAAACATGCCCACGGAAGAAATAATATTGATTATCGATAAAGTAGAAAGTGACACCATTTAAGACTGTTTTCTTAATCCCACAGTACTGTCTGCGCCAACCAACACTAACCTCAAAATGAAGAACATCTTCAATCTGATTTCCAAATTTAGCCTCTACCATGTCATAGTAGGGTAAAATTACTGCAACTTCATGTCCCGCTTTTACCAGTGATTTAGGAAGAGCGCCAATGACGTCTCCCAAACCACCTGTTTTTGAAAAGGGTGCACCCTCAGCTGCTACAAATAAAATTTTCATGAATGAATATCCTCTGTTACTTTAGCACCTTTCTTAACGACGACTGGATGTTCTGCAGTTCCACGGATCACAACTCCATCCGCAACTTCAACACCCTTGTCCAAGATAGCATATTCTACCTGAGCACCTTCTCCAATAACAACACGAGGGAATAAGATGCTATCTTTAACCAAGCTATCCTTATGGACATGAATATTACGTGATAAAACAGAATTAGCCACTTGACCTTCAATAATACTACCAGAGGCAAACTGAGAAGTGCTTACCTTAGATGTATTGGCATAGTAAGTTGGCTCTTCATTTTTGACCTTTGTATAAATCTTTTGATTTGGTGAGAAGAGAGAGTAGAATTTTTGAGATTCAAGCATATCTTTATTAGCTTGATAATAAGACTCTACAGAGTGAATATTTGCAAGGTAGCCTGTGTACTCGTAGGCAAAAGCCCCTTCTTTGGCCGCCAAATCCCGTAAAACATAGCGCAATTTCTCTGGATGTTCTTTCTTAGCTTCTTCTTCTAAGCGTTCAATCAACCAAGGTGTATCAACGACAAAGATATCTGTGGACATATTGTAAACTTCATCTGTTGACTTGCTATCAAAGAGTTTATGAGAACGAACATGGTCTGTTTCATCTACTTCCAAGATTGCGTTCACTTCTGAAATATCTTTCTTAGGAAGTTTCTTATAAACAACTGTAATAGGCCCCTTTGTTGTGTTATGAAGGTGGAAAACTTGGTTCAAATCAATATTAATCAAAACATCACAGTTGAGTGAAACTGTTTGGTTTGAACCAGAACGTTTCAAATAAGTAAGAAGCTGTTGGTAGTACTCTTTTCCAACTGTACTACTTTCCACACGGGTATTGTAAATACCTAGATAGTAGTGGCTAAGAAGAGTTGACAAGCCCCACTCACGCCCTGAACGGATATGGTCAAAGACTGAACTGATATTGTCTTGTTGGAAAATACCGAAAATACTACGCACACCAGCATTAGCAAGACTTGAGAGCGGGAAGTCGATCAAACGATATTTACCACCAAATGGCAAACTAGCTACTGGACGGTGGTCGGTCAATGTTGACATATCATGAAAACCAACTGTGTTTCCTAAAATGGCAGAATATTTATCAATCTTCATCTGTTGCTACCCCCACTACTTCATCATATCCTACAACTTGTACTTCTTCTGTTCCATCAATTTCGACACCATCAGAAATAACTGCACCTTCACCAATAATGGCACGTTTGATTTTAGCTCCCTGACCAACAATTGCACCACTCATGATAACTGAATCTACTACTTCTGCCCCTTCGCGAACTTGCGCACCTGTTGAGAGGATAGAATGTTTAACAGTTCCATCTACGAAACAGCCATCGACAACCAAGGAATCTTCCACATGAGCATTTGCCCCAAGGAAGTTTGGTGGTGAAATTAAGTTTCTTGAGTAAATCTTCCATTGACGGTTACGGCTATCCAAGGCATTTTCTGGTGAAATGTACTCCATGTTAGCTTCCCAAAGAGACTCAATCGTACCAACATCTTTCCAGTAACCATTAAATTCGTAGGCATAAACACTTTCACCTGACTCAAGGTAATTTGGAATGACATTCTTACCGAAGTCTGACATATCGACATTGCTCTTTTCAGCAGCAACGAGCATATTGCGCAGACGTTGCCAATCAAAAATGTAAATTCCCATAGAAGCTTTTGTAGATTTAGGTTGAGCTGGTTTTTCTTCAAATTCAACAATACGATTGTTTGCATCTGTATTCATGATACCAAAACGGCTAGCTTCCTTAAGAGGAACATCAAGAACTGCTACTGTCAAACTGGCATTATTATCCTTGTGAGACTGGAGCATATCATCATAGTCCATTTTATAGATGTGGTCCCCAGAAAGAATCAAGACATACTCAGGATTGACACTGTCTATATAGTCGATGTTCTGGTAAATAGCGTGACTAGTCCCTTCGAACCAACGATTTCCTTCACTTGCAGAATAAGGTTGAAGAATAGAGACCCCAGAATTGATACCGTCTAGTCCCCAGCTTGAACCATTCCCGATATGGTTGTTGAGAGCAAGTGGTTGGTACTGTGTAATGACTCCAACATTGTGAATTCCTGAGTTGGCACAGTTTGAAAGAGCAAAGTCAATGATACGGTAGCGCCCACCAAATTGCACAGCTGGTTTTGCAATGCTTTGAGTGAGTTTACCGAGACGAGTTCCTTGCCCACCAGCAAGAATCAAAGCTAACATTTCATTCTTCATTTTCTACTCCTTTTTGGTTTTTACTTGTGACAATTTTAGTAGGTTTCAAGCGGCGCTTGATTTTCCATACACTTGCTCCCATAGCCGGTAGGGTAAAGGTCAAGGTCTGCTCATAATCCTTCCATAGTCCTTCTTGCGTTTGAACGGTTTGGTTATGCTCTTTCCAGACACCTCCCCACTCTTCTAACTCAGTATTCCAGACTTCTTCATAAATCCCTGCGACAGGCAGTCCAATTGTAAAATCTTTTCGTTCAACAGGTGCCATATTAAAGACGCAGACTAGCATGTCGTCCTTCTTACCTTTACGGATGAAGGTAAGAACACTCTGGTCTCGATTATCCGCATCAATAATTTCAATGCCATCATAGCTGGTATCAATTTCCCACAGACAGCGGTGGTCTTTGTAGAACTTGTTTAGCTGAGATGTAAAATACTTCATCTTCGCATTCATTGGGTCTTCTAGGTTAGACCATTCCAACTGTTCTTCAGATTTCCATTCTAGGAATTGGCCGTATTCGCTACCCATGAAAAGCAATTTCTTACCAGGGTGACAAATTTGGTAAGTGTAAAGATTGCGTAAGCCTGCGAATTGATTATAACGATCTCCCCACATCTTATGCATCATACTCTTCTTACCATGAACCACTTCATCATGCGAGAATGGTAAGAGATAATTCTCCTTGAAGACATACATAAAGCTGAAAGTCACCAGATTAAAGTCATATTTACGGTAAATCGGATCTTCTTCATAGAAACGGAGGATATCATTCATCCAGCCCATATTCCACTTGTAGTCAAATCCTAGACCATCTGAATCCTTGGTGTCAGTAATCTGAGTAACTGATGAACTTTCCTCAGCTATCATCATAACATCTGGATGAGCTTGTTTAATGACATCATTCAAGCGTTTTAAGAAATAATAGCCTTCGTAGTTTAGATTGCCACCATCCTTGTTAGGCGTCCATGGTGCATCATCATAATCAAGATAGAGCATGTTGCTAACTGCATCCACACGAATACCATCTAAATGGTAAAAATCAATCCAAAACTTAATACTAGAAATCAAGAAGGACTGGACTTCATTTTTTCCAAGGTCAAAATTGAGAGCTCCCCAACCATAGTTGTGAGCCTTATTATGGTCTTGGTACTCAAAAGTTGGAGTCCCATCATAATAAGCCAAGGCATCATCATTTATAGTAAAATGACCAGGTACCCAGTCTACAATAACACCAATATTGTTTAAGTGACATTCCTCAACAAAATCTTGAAACTCTTCAGGACGACCATAGGCATGCTCTAAAGCAAAGTACCCCATAAGCTGGTAACCCCAACTCAAACCGAGAGGGTGGGACATCAAGGGCATAAACTCAATGTGAGTATAGTTCATCTCAACCAAGTAAGGAATCAGCTCATCCTTCAATTGAGAAAAACTAAAGGGGCTGCCATCAGGATTTCTCTTCCAAGAGCCAGCATGAGCCTCGTAAATATTGACAGGACGCTCTTCAAAGCTCAAGCGTTTTCTACGGGCTAGCCAGAGACCATCCTTCCATTTCTTTTCTGGAATATCTGTTAAAATAGCACCAGTCCCAGGTCGTGCCTCATACCGTACAGCCAAAGGGTCAATCTTCATAAGCTGATGACCATTTGCACGTGTGATATGGTACTTGTAAATTTGGCCTTCTTGAGCAGAACTTGTAAAGACTTCCCAGACTCCAAATTCATTCCGTTCCATCGGAATTTGATTTTCAACCCAATTGGTGAAATCCCCTACTAAGTGAACAGCCTGAGCATTGGGTGCCCACACACGAAAAATATAGCCATACTCTCCATTTTTTTCTTCCCTATGAGCTCCCAGATAGTGCTGGAGGTGAAAATTTTCACCTGTCATAAAGGTTTTTAAAGCATTATTCTTATCCATACACCCTCCTAATTCTGTAAGCGTTTTCTATAGATTTATTATACTACCTTTTTAGGGAAGATTCAAGTAAATTACGGAATTTGCAAAGAAATCTTTTGAAAGTCTTCAACAAATTCACTGATGTGTTCACTTGTAAATCAAGAAATTTTCAGAAACGCTTTGAAAACGAATTGTTTTTTATAATACTATCATAAAGTTCGTTATTTAGCTAACAAAAATATAATTTTAAGTAAAAAAATAAATCAGGAAACGAATCTCCTGATTTTATTGTTTTTATAGTAGTTTAGCATATTTTCGGCACCTCTTCCAAGTAAAGTATAACGCACTATACTTTACTTCGTTAGGAAACATTGATACTATCAACTCCACACATCCTACATAGACAGTTGCCATTATGTTTTTTAATATTCTTCAAAACTATATCTTATACAAATTATTTAATCTTTCTAACTCTAATACATTCATACATACTTCTACTCCAGTAACTCCCCCCTTACTATGAATAACCCCACAAGAAAACACAATCCTCTCCTTACTCAAAATATTTGACAACACTACTAATGATTCTAAAATATAATCCTTTATAATAATAAAACTATTATTTTCATCTTTAACAAACTCTATAAATCCAATATCCTTACACCTATCACCAAGATGAAACCTAAGTGATTTCAAAAAATAATCTAAAAAAACATCACTATCCATAGAAAAGCCTTTAATTTTTTAAAAATATTCTGATATAACATTCAAAAATAAAATTGTAAATCTATTCTACAAAACTTTAAAGACGCTGGCACTTACGCCACCAACCATGTCTTTATCACTTAAATGGCTATTGGTCACCAAGAGTTCTAGGTTCCCTGCATTTTCAAACTGGAAGTCTTGCCCTTTAGCATTAAATACAACCAATAAATGTTCTTCCCCTTGAATCTCATAGACAATCCAACCACTATGTTCGTGAGCTGAATGAACAAAGACATGATGGTAAATTTCATCATAAGTAGGGTAAGAAAAGGCACTGGTTTCTGTCTTCAATCGAATAATTTGACGAATGAATTCAATGCTGTCTTGACGTTCATTGATCAAATCCCAGTTGACTTGATTCACACTGTCAGGAGCATTATAGCTATTCATTGCACGCTCTCTATCATCATGAGTCAACTCACCATTTTCACCTGTCGCAAGCAGCTTGGTACGGCCAAATTCTTGACCGATTTCCATAAAGGCCATCCCTTGCATAAGCAGATTCATGGCTGTGGCAGTTTCGACCTTGCGCATGATTTGCTCGGAAGTTTGGTCTGGATGAAGGGTTGCCAACAAATCGTGAAGATTGTAGTTATCATGGGCCTCGACATAGTTTAGAACTTGATTTGGACGAATATATGATCCTAATTCACGACTGCCTAGAATTGCTTTGGCTAGAATTGGCTCTGTAGCAGCACCACTAACAAAACCTGACTTGATAGCACCATAAACTTCTCCACCTTTGACAGCATCACGCTGATTGTCATTAAAGAAACCAATATTTGGCATCTGGTAGGCATTGTCTTTCTTAGCCTTATCATAAGGCGCTAGGCCTGTTCCCATATCCCATCCTTCTCCATAGAGGATAATGTTAGGGTCGATTTCATCCAAACTCTGACGAATCATCTGCATAGTCTTGACATCATGAATCCCCATCAAGTCAAAACGGAAGCCGTCAATATTGTATTCCTGTACCCAGTATAGAAGAGAATCAATCATATACTTGCGGAACATTTCGTGTTCACTGGCAGTTTCATTTCCAACACCCGTTCCATTCTGGAAGGTACCATCTGGATTCATACGATAATAGTAATCAGGGACAGTTGTTTGGAAAGGTGCATCAACAACTGAGAAGGTATGGTTATAGACCACATCCATAATAACACCAATACCCGCATCGTGATAAGCTTGAACCATGGTCTTCAAATCACGAATGACCTGAGCTGGATCATTTGGATTGGTTGATAAACTTGTTTCTGGTGCGTTATAGTTTTGTGGGTCATAACCCCAGTTGTAGGTTACATTTCCATCCTCATCGTATTCTTTGTGACGATCTGCAATTGGTTGCAACTGAACATAATTGTAGCCGATCTTCTTGATGTAATCAAAAGCAGTTGCTTGGCCATACTGGTTAACTGTCCCAGTCTGAGCAGCACCCAAGAAAGTTCCTCGAAGATGTTCATCCACACCTGAGGTCGGTGATTTAGTCAAATCACGAATATGCATTTCGCAAATAACTGCCTTACATGGATTTTCCAAGCGCCAAGTAGCCTCAGAACCGTGCTTGACCTCGAAGTTTTCAACTTGCTTTTCTGCATGGCCTAGAATAGCTGAACGTTTGCCATCAGGACTGGTCGCGATGGTATAAGGATCGCGTGTCAAGGTTTGGTGATGAGGGAATTGGACTTGATACTGATAAGCCTTACCAGTCAAATCTTCCTCAACATCCAAACTCCAGACACCGATTGTATTGTCTTTATGGTTATAAGAGTAGCTATTGCCTCGCTCCATCTCAAAAGTTTTCCAAACAGGTGCATCATTAGTAGCTGATTCATAAACGACAACCTGCACTTCTGTCGCTGTTGGAGCCCAGAGAGCGAAATGAGCCTGATTGTCCTCTACACGGCAACCCAATTCTCCTTGGTAACCCCAATGATGGTCAAAACTGGCACTGTTAATAGCCTTATCAAAGGCAAAAGGATTTTGATTCTTATAGAAAGGACTGGCAATAGCAGGATTTTCAGAATAATAAATCCTGTCATCCCCTTCCAAAATCCATACCTCTGTTAAAAGAGGATAGTGATTAAAACGGATAGCATATTCTTTACTGGTTTGACCTGTATGAACCACAAAATTCAAGCTTTCTAGGGCATGAGCACTTGGGTGTTCAAAACTAAATAAGGCGCCAAAATAATCTTCTTTGTAGCTCAGCAAATCAATTCGCTGGTCCTGACTTTTTACAAAAGAGCAAGTGTCGTATTCACCATTCTTGCGATGGTAATGAATGCGCATAGGGTAGTTATACATTGTTTTTTCCATTTTCTATTCTTAATTTATTTTTGTTTCACTAAAAAATTCTTGACCGATTTTGTTCCGATTAACAAACTAGTTATACTTTCTAAACTCTGGTTTTAAACTATCATTACAGACTTTCTAGCCAAGCTTCATCTCGAACCTCAATACCAAGTTCTTGTGCTTTTTGAAGTTTGCTTCCAGCATCTGCTCCTGCCACAACGAGGTCGGTCTTTTTAGAAACACTGCCTGTTACTTTTGCACCCAGACTTTCGAGTTTACTTTTAGCTTCTGAGCGTTTGAGACGTTCCAATTTCCCAGTCAATACAACGGTCAAACCTGACAAGGCCGCATCCGCTACTACTGTCTGACCTTTATAATCCAGATTGACCCCAGCTTCTTTCAATTCTCTGAGAAGAATTTCAGAGCCCTCTATCGCAAAATAAGTCTGAAGACTCTTGGCAATCACACCACCCAGACTCTCAATACTAGCCACTTCCTCTGGATCTGCTTGGGCCAGATTTTCAATCGAGTGAAAATGTTGAAGTAACAACTGACTGGCCTTGCTTCCAACATGGCGAATTCCCAAACCAAATAAGAGCTTCTCGGCAGAATTTTCCTTAGATGCTTGAATGGCTTGATACAGTTTAGCAGCAGACTTTTCCTTAACCCCCTCTAAAAGGAGGAAATCTTCTTCTTTCAAACGATAAATATCTGCCACATCCTTAACCAGATTAGCAGCAAATAGTTTCTCAACAATAGATGGACCAAGGCCTGTAATATTCATAGCATCTCGAGAGGCAAAGTGAATCAAGCCTTCCATGATTTGAGCAGGACAACGCGGATTGATACAACGGAGGGCCACTTCATCTTCAAAGTGCAACAAGTCAGAATCACAACTTGGGCAGTTTGTAGGGATATCTAGTTTCTCTTCAGAAACCCGTTTGGATTCTACCACACGCAAGACAGCAGGGATGATATCTCCAGCCTTATAGACGATAACCGTATCATCTTTGCGGATATCTTTTTCAGCAATATAATCTACATTGTGCAAGGTCGCACGGCTAACTGTTGTTCCAGCAAGCTGAACAGGAGTCAGATTGGCAGTTGGGGTCACAACACCCGTACGGCCTACTGTCCAGTCAACCGACAGGAGTTGAGCTTCTTTTTCCTCAGCAGGAAACTTATAGGCTACTGCCCACTTTGGAGCCTTAACAGTAAAGCCAAGTTCTTCTTGATCTGCTAGGTCATTGACCTTAATCACCACCCCATCTATATCATAAGGTAGATTCTCTCGTTCCTGTCCTACTTCTTGGATAAAATCCCAAATCTCATCCATATTTTCAGCCAGAATTCGTTTAGAATTGACTACAAAACCGAGCTGTTCTAGGTGCTTCAAAACCTTTTCTTGGCTATCACGAGTTGACGGACTAGCTTCTTGATAGAGGAAAGTGGCAAGATTACGCTTGGCAACTACTGCTGTATCCAGCTGACGCAGAGTTCCTGCCGCCGCATTACGAGGATTGGCAAATTCAGGCTCTCCATTTTCTTGGCGAGTTTGATTAACCTGGTCAAAAGAAGCGCGTGGCATGTAACATTCCCCACGAACAGTGATATCTAACTCTTCTGGTAGTGTCAAAGGAATGTCCTTAACACGCTTAAGATTTTCTGTGATGTTCTCCCCAACAGAACCATCTCCACGCGTTGCACCTGCAACTAGAATCCCCTTTTCATAAGTCAGCGAGATAGACAAGCCATCGATTTTCAGCTCACAAATATAGGTTGGATGAGCCACTTCCTTACGAACACGCGCATCAAAAGCTTCAAGCTCCTCACGTGAAAAAGCATCCTGCAAACTATAAAGAGGATACTGATGACTATATTTTTCAAAACCATCTAAAACCTTGCCACCAACACGATGGGTCGGACTGTCTGCTAATACTTGATCTGGATAGGCGGTTTCTAACTCAACCAACTCACGATAAAGACGGTCATACTCACTGTCTGAAACCGACGGATTGTCGCTGGTATAGTACTCAGTCGCATAACGATTGAGCACGGCGACTAACTCATTCATTCTTTTATTCATAAGACCATTTTACCATAAACTAAGCCCTCCTCACAAACGAGAAGAGCGGAAAAAATACTTAGATTGGAATTATTTTTAAAACTCAAGCAGCTTTATATCAATTTTTCAAAATGAGTTCGAACATAAATAAACGATATACAAGACAAGATGATAACACCACTTCCAATTATCAGGAAAGAAGAGAGATGTACACTTGGCAAGACTGTCATAAATCCTTTTGCAATAGGCATAAATAGAATAGCTAAGGTAAAAATTGTACTCAGTACCCTCCCAAGAAATTCGCTCTCAACCTTGGTTTGTACTCGAGTAAAAAAGTGAATATTAAAAATCGTCATAAACAATTCACAAACTAAATTTCCAGAAAAGGAAAGAAAAGTTGCCAGTGGTAATCCCATCATAAAAACTCCGACACCTGTCAAAGCTAGTAAAATCAAAAGATTATAAACATTAGCTTTAATTTTACTAGCTAGAAGAGCCCCAATGATGGAGCCAATCGCACCCATGGTTAAGATAGTCGCATAAGCTCCTTCTACTCCATATAGTTTATTTGAAAAAGGAAGCAAAAACTCAAAAGCCGCAAAAAAGAAATTAACGCTGGAAGCCACTAACAGGAGAAAGAAAATCTCTTTTTGATGCCAGATATAGTGCAAGCCATCTTTGATATCTGCAAAAATATCTTTACCAGTAAAAAGTTTCTTATCTTGAACCATTGGTTCTTCTTTTGGAAGTAAGGCCACTAGAACAAATGCTATAAAAAAAGTCAAAGCATCTAGTAAGAGCGTCAGATGGAGACTTGCAAATTGTAAGACCAGAAAAGAAAGTACAGGAGAACTCACACTGACAACCTGCAAGACCAACTCCAAACGAGAATTGTAGAGGACCAGTTCATCCTTCTCTACCAATTCTGTGATAATGGCCTTATTTGCAGGTCTAGAAAAGGCAAAAGCAATAGCCTGCACAATATTGGCAAAAATCAAAGCGCCAATCATCCAGCTGTCATTCCTTATGAAAGAAATAGCCAGACAAAGAATCCCACAAACAAGGTCTGTCACCATTAAAATCCTACGACGAGAAAAACGGTCTGAAATGACTCCACCAAAAGGATTTACGAGAATAGATGTGACCAGTTCAGAAATCTGATACATTCCTAAAACTGTCTGTCCGATAGTCCCCATGGAAGCCAACCAGACACTATTTCCATAATCATAGAGCATATTCCCTATCTTGTTAACAGCTCCACGGCTAATCAACTGTACGGCATAGCGATTCATAAAAACTCCTCTCAAATTTTGAAACTATTGTATCAAAACTTGGAGGAGTTTCTCATTTTTCCCATATTTGGGAAAATTAATCTTTGACAAATTTCTCGTAGTGTTCCTGATAGTAGGCTACTTGCTCTGGAAGACCTAGCACGTCAAAAATATGCATGGCCTCTTGCATCTGCTTACAGCCTACTTTACACTGTCCCTTTTGATACAAGGCAAAACCTTTTAAATAATGGAAAACATTACGCTCATAAAGTTTAATACCTTTACCAATAATCTTCTCTGTATAAGTCTCAAAATATCTTGCATTGTCAAAAGAAAGATGCTCTAAACAATGCTGGTAACAATTAAGGGCTAAAATCAAGACCAGTTTTCTATGGCGACCAATTTCTTGATAAAATCCCTCCCTCTCCATCACTTCTCTACCAATTCGAGTGACGTAGTCCACATCGTAGAAACTATAGAGGTTTCCAAAAAGAATCAACTCATACATGGTCCATTCTTCTGTTTTGAAGAGATAATCTGCTACCTTATCCAAATCATCCCGCTCCATATGATAACTCGAATCTCTTTGACAAATCAGACCTTGTAGCAAAATCCAGTTCAGCTCAAAATAAAGGGGATTCGTCGAACTCTTAGCCTTTTCAAGTTGTTCTCTTTGAAGCTTTTGAAAACCTGCAATATCATTTGAGTAGTAAAGGGGTACAATTTGTCCCATCATGGCAACATGTTCATGATTATGAAAATTCCTTGCCTTGTCCATGAAATTTTCGATTGTAACATGAATGTTATCTAAAATATCAAAGAAACGGGAAACTGCTAGATCAGACTCCCCAAGCTCGAAGCGAGATAACTGAGAAGTTGAACAGGACTCGCCTGCAGCCTCCTTTAAGGAATAATTGCCACTTGTTCGAAATTCACGAAATACTTTTCCAAGATGTTCCATTTTTACACCTGCTCTGATAATTCTTCCCATTCAAGCATCGCTTCTTCCTGACGGTGGCTGATTTTGTCCAGCTCAACCTGTAATTCCATCAGTTTGTCGGCATCGTTTGTTTCCAACATTTGTTCAGAAATGACTTGACTTTGACTTTCTAATTCTTCAATTTCAGCTTCTAGACTTTCGATTTGTCGCATGAGTTTGCGAACTTCTTTTTGACTTTCTTTCTGAGCTTGATAGTCATTAACTGGACTTGATTCTTTTGCTTGATTGCTAGTTGAAGCTTCCTCAGCCTGAAGCATTTCTACTTCTGCTTTCTTCTCAACATAGTAATCGTAATCTCCCAAGTAGAGAGTTGATCCATTCTCTGACAATTCCAGTACATGAGTTGCCACACGATTGATAAAGTAACGGTCATGGCTGACGAATAGAAGAGTTCCATCAAAGTCAATCAAGGCATTTTCTAGCACTTCCTTGCTATCAATATCCAAGTGGTTGGTCGGCTCATCCAGAATCAAAAAATTATTGTTTTCCATGGAAAGTTTAGCCAGGAGCAAACGCGCTTTCTCCCCACCAGACAGCATGCCAACTGATTTTTTAACATCATCTCCTGAGAAAAGGAAGGCACCAAGACGGTTACGAATTTCAACTTCAGGTGTCAGTTTGAAATCATTCCAGAGTTCATCCAGTACAGTATTACTTGCTGTCAACTTACTTTGGGTTTGGTCATAGTAACCAACCTCAACATTGGCCCCAAAGCGTTTTTCTCCCTTGATAAAAGGAATCTGTTCCACAATAGACTTGATAAAGGTTGACTTGCCGATACCATTTGGACCAACGATGGCAACAGCATTCATCTTACGAAGGTCTAGGTTGATAGGCTCTGACAATATTTCCCCATCATAGCCAATAGCCACATTTTCAACAGTCAATACAACATTACCCGACGTTTTTTCAGACTGGAAGGTCATATTGGCTGATTTCTTGCCAGCTTCAGGCTTGTCTAAACGCTCCATTTTTTCCAGTTGTTTACGACGAGATTGGGCACGTTTGGTCGTTGAAGCTCGGACTAGATTGCGATTGACAAAGTCTTCCAGAGCAGCGATTTCCTTTTGTTGCTTTTCATAGTTTTTTGCTTCAGTAGCTAGCTTCTGCTCCCTCAACTCGACAAAACGAGAGTAATTCCCCACATAACGATCCAAGGAATGCTTGGTCAAATCTAGCGTAATTGTCGCAACCTTATCTAAGAAATAACGGTCGTGGCTGACGATAATGAGGGCACCGCTATAATTTACCAAGTAATTCTCTAGCCAGGCTATAGTTTCAATATCTAAGTGGTTAGTTGGCTCGTCCAAGACCAAGAGATTTGGCTTTTCAAGAAGCATTTTGGCAAGTGCCAAACGAGTATTTTGACCACCTGAAAGCTCGGCAATTTTCATCTGCCACATAGACTCGTCAAACTTAAATCCATTCAAAATCGCTCGAATATCAGCTTCATAGGTAAAGCCACCTGCTTGGCGAAAATTCTCAGATAAACGATCATAATCTGACATCAGTTTGTTCAAATCCTCACCAGACTTTTCACCCATCTCTAACTCCATCTGACGCAGTTGTTTCTCCGTCCGACGTAAGTCATCAAAGACATGAAGCATTTCATCGTAGATGGTATTTTCAGACTCAAAACGGCTATCTTGGGCTAGGTAAGACAGAGAAATATCTTTTTTCTTATTGATTTCTCCACTAGTTGGCTCCTCTTCTCCAACCAAAATCTTCAAAAGAGTAGACTTACCTGCACCATTTTTCCCAACGAGAGCAATCCGGTCTCGTTCATCAACTTGTAGGTTAATATTATCAAAAAGAACCTCTCCTGCAAAAGAACGTTCAATTCTATTAGCTTGTAAAATAATCATAAGAGTAGTATAGCATGTTTCCCTAAGGCATTCAAGACTTGATAAACCGGCATATGTCACTACTTTTCTGTAAATTATGCTAGGGTTTTACTAAAATGCTAAAAAATGCTATAATGTGAACGGTTAAAACAATTTACAAAAAGGAGAATTTCAATGTCTTACCAAGAAAATTACCAGAAATGGGTTGATTTTGCGGAACTTCCTGACTACCTTCGTCAAGATTTGGAAAATATGGATGAAAAAACTAAGGAAGATGCCTTCTATACAAATCTTGAATTTGGTACTGCAGGTATGCGTGGCTTGATTGGTGCGGGTACAAACCGTATCAACATCTACGTTGTTCGCCAAGCTACTGAAGGATTGGCTCGTTTGATTGAGTCAAAAGGTGGAAACGAAAAAGAACGCGGTGTAGCAATTGCCTACGATAGCCGTCACTTCTCACCTGAGTTTGCCTTTGAATCTGCGGCAGTTCTTGCTAAACACGGCATCAAATCTTATGTATTTGAAAGCCTTCGTCCAACTCCAGAACTCTCATTTGCAGTTCGTCACCTCAACTGTTTCGCAGGTATCATGGTCACAGCTAGCCACAACCCTGCACCATTTAACGGATACAAGGTTTACGGTGAAGACGGTGGACAAATGCCTCCACACGACGCGGACGCTTTGACTACTTATATCCGTGCAATCGAAAACCCATTTGCAGTTGAAGTTGCTGATGTGGAAGCTGAAAAAGCTTCTGGCTTGATTGAAGTTATCGGCGAAGCTGTCGATGTTGAATACCTCAAAGAAGTTAAGGACGTAAACATCAACCCAGCCTTGATTGAAGAATTCGGTAAAGACATGAAAATTGTCTACACACCACTTCATGGTACTGGTGAAATGTTGGCTCGTCGTGCTCTTGCCCAAGCAGGATTTGACTCTGTTCAAGTCGTTGAAGCGCAAGCAACTGCCGATCCGGACTTCTCAACTGTAAAATCTCCAAACCCAGAAAGCCAAGCAGCCTTTGCCCTTGCTGAAGAACTTGGTCGTCAAGTTGGTGCAGATGTTCTTGTGGCAACTGACCCTGATGCTGACCGTGTTGGTGTTGAAGTTCTTCAAAAAGATGGTAGCTACCTCAACCTTTCAGGTAACCAAATCGGTGCTATCATGGCAAAATACATCTTGGAAGCCCACAAAAATGCCGGAACTCTGCCTGAAAATGCAGCCCTTTGCAAATCTATCGTATCAACTGACTTGGTAACGAAGATTGCTGAAAGCTACGGCGCAACCATGTTCAACGTTTTGACAGGTTTCAAATTCATTGCTGAAAAAATCCAAGAATTCGAAGAAAAACACAATCACACTTACATGATGGGATTTGAAGAAAGCTTCGGTTACTTGATTAAACCATTTGTACGTGATAAAGATGCTATCCAAGCCGTTCTTGTCGTTGCAGAACTTGCTGCCTACTACCGTTCACGTGGTTTAACACTAGCTGACGGTATCGAAGAAATCTACAAAGAGTACGGCTACTATGCAGAAAAGACAATTTCTGTTACCCTTTCAGGTGTCGATGGTGCTGAACAAATCAAAGCGATTATGGCGAAATTCCGTAACAATGCTCCGAAAGAATGGAACACAACAGCTATCACTGTCGTAGAAGACTTCAAGGCTCAAACTGCTACTGCTGCTGACGGTACCGTTACAAACTTAACAACTCCTCCAAGTGATGTGTTGAAATACACACTTGCTGACGGTTCATGGATTGCAGTTCGCCCTTCAGGGACAGAACCAAAAATCAAGTTCTACATTGCAGTTGTAGGTGAAACCAACGAAGAATCACAAGCTAAGATTGCGAACATCGAAGCAGAAATCAATGCTTTTGTAAAATAAAGTCCTATAAAAGATGAGACCAACCAATCTCATCTTTTTTTCGTATCAAATCTAAGCAATTTTAGAAACTTTATGGCATACTAGACTTATCAATGAAAGCGAGGTAATCTCATGGAACAATTTTTAGATAATATCAAAGACCTTGAAGTCACTACAGTTGCGCGTGCGCAAGAAGCTCTTGATAAAAAAGAAACTGCAACCTTCTTTATTGGTCGCAAAACTTGCCCTTACTGCCGTAAATTTGCAGGTACTTTAGCAGGTGTCGTAGCTGAAACCAAAGCTCACATCTACTTCATCAACAGTGAAGAACCAAGCCAACTCAATGAGTTGCAAGAATTCCGCTCACGCTACGGAATCCCAACTGTACCAGGCTTCGTTCACATTGCAGATGGACAAATCAATGTTCGTTGCGACTCTTCAATGTCAGCACAAGAAATCAAAGATTTCGCTGGATTGTAAAAAAGCCACTCATCGAGTGGTTTTTAAATGGTCAAAATTACGTTTTTTCAAGCAAATCTTGTATCATCCGATGCAGTTCTTCGATTTTCTCAGATTGTTTCTCTATTAATATTCTTTGGCCCGATAATTCGTCTTGGAGTTTATCAAGTTTTATCTGTTCATCTGGATTATCTTTTACAAAAAAGTTCGTCAAGGCACTTGTTAACATTCCTATTGTACTAATCCCTACCAACATTAATAAAAAAGCTAGCCATTTCCCAAAAAGGGAAACTGGAACAATATCACCATAACCAACAGTGGTTACTGTCACAAGAGCCCACCAAAGACTATCTGAGAAAGATTTTTCTTCAACTACAGATAAAATTGAACTTCCTACTAGAACAATAAAAATATTAACATACAAGATATAAATCAGGCCATTTGTCCGTAAGAATCTACTAATTTTTCTTTCTAATTTACCTGTAAGTCCAATTATTCTAAGTAAACGAGTCAGTTTCAGTAATTTTGTCAGCCTTGCTAAGCGGAAGATACGCCCTAATCGCAATACTGTAAAAATGGCATTTAAAGGAAGGATAGCTAACAAGTCAAAGATATTTTCAAGTATAAACCTCCATTTTGCTTTACTTGAAAAGAACCGCCAACCATAATCTACCACAAACACAAACCAAAGTAGCAAGTCAATAATACTGTATGGAGGACTGTCTAAATCAATCATCTCAGCAAATCCAAGTAATACCAGAATATACTCAACTTTAATTCAATAAATATCTCTCCGATGACCAACTTCTAGAGTAGCAACGACTAATTCATCATCTACAATTTGTACGATAACTCGATAATTACCAATTCTATAGCGCCATTGACCAACGCGATTACCAACCAAAGCCTTTCCGTGTCGTCTTGGGTCTTCCAAAACATTGGTTTGTAAATAGTTTGTAATTATCTTCTGCGTATAACGATCCAATTTTTTCAATTGCTTGATGAAACGTCTTGTTGGAACTAATTTATACAAATTATTCATCCTCCAAGCCTAAATCATGCATCATTTCTTCCCAAGTAACGGGTTCAACTCCTTTTTCCAAGTCTTCTAAATACTCTTGATAGGCTAAATCTGCCACACGAGCATCGTATTCGTCTTCTAGAGCTTCAAGAGTTTTGGTGCGGATAAGTTCCGACAGGGAAACTCCTTCAAACTTAGCCATTGCTTTCATAAATGTTTTGTCAGCTTCAGAAACTTTTAATGTAATAGTAGTCATCTTTTGCACTCCCTTTTTTAATAGTAACACCATTGTATTACTTTTTAGGTGTTCAGTCAATATAAAAAGAACACCTTCTTAGCGTTCTTTCTATATATCTGTCAATGGTGTTGCGGTATCTGGTGAGGTATCATAAACCTTAAAGTCTACTCCTACACCTAGATCAGCTTGCGCCAGCTGATTGACCATGGTCATATGAGCCAGTTCCTTGATATTGTTTTCCTTAGACAAATGTCCTAGGTAGATTTTCTTAGTACGATTTCCTAGCGTCCGAATCATTGCTTCAGCACCGTCCTCGTTAGAAAGGTGACCGAGATCTGATAGGATTCGTTGTTTGAGTCGCCAAGCGTAAGAACCTGCTCGCAAAATCTCTACATCATGGTTGGACTCGATAAGATAGCCATCTGCATTCTCGACAATTCCTGCCATACGGTCACTAACATAACCTGTATCTGTCAAAAGAACAAAACTCTTGTCATCCTTCATAAAGCGATAGAACTGCGGTGCGACTGCATCATGGCTTACACCAAAACTCTCGATGTCAATATCTCCAAAGGTTTTGGTTTTGCCCATCTCAAAGATATGCTTTTGCGAAGAATCCACCTTGCCAAGATACTTGCTATTTTCCATGGCCTGCCAAGTCTTTTCATTGGCATACAAATCCATACCATACTTGCGAGCCAACACACCGACTCCATGTATATGGTCTGAATGCTCATGCGTAATCAAGATAGCATCCAGGTCTTCAGGTTTGCGATTTATTTCAGCAAGTAGGCTGGTGATTTTCTTACCAGATAAGCCTGCATCCACTAACAATTTCTTTTTTGGGGTTTCCAGATAAAAGGAATTTCCACTGGAACCCGACGCTAAAATACTGTATTTAAAGCCTGTTTCACTCATTCTAGTCTTCTACTTCG
Organism: Streptococcus sp. SM5; assembly: GCF_027497975.1. Classification (NCBI taxonomy): domain Bacteria; kingdom Bacillati; phylum Bacillota; class Bacilli; order Lactobacillales; family Streptococcaceae; genus Streptococcus; species Streptococcus sp. SM5. The sequence goes on from NZ_JAJNSC010000001.1 coordinate 102,724, forward strand.
TCCTCCCATACTTCTTCCTTCACTGCATCCTTATCATAAGGGAGCACAATGGTAAAGGTTGAACCCTTACCATATATACTCTTGGCCCAAATAAAGCCCTTATGTTGTTTGATAATTTCTTTGGCAATAGACAGTCCTAAACCTGTTCCACCTTGGGCACGACTTCTAGCACGATCCACACGGTAGAAACGGTCAAAGATACGTGGTAAATCCTGCTTAGGAATACCCAAGCCTTGGTCTGAGATGGATAAAATCATCTGATCATCAGTAGTCTTCATGGTCACTGTGATTTTCCCACCATCTGGAGAATATTTAATGGCATTGTTGAGAATATTATCAATCACCTGCGTCATCTTGTCTGTATCAATTTCAATCCAGACAGAGGTAATCGGATAATCTCTAACCAATTCGTATTTCTTCTCTTCGTCTGGTCCCCTCATCTTATCAAAACGGTTAAGGATAAAGGTAATAAAGGCAGTAAAGTTAATCAGTTCCACATCTAGATGACTGGTTGCATTATCAATACGTGAAAGATGGAGAAGATCCGTCACCATCCGCATCATACGATTGGTTTCGTCTAGAGATACCTTAATAAAGTCTGGTGCAACAGGTTCTGACAAGGCTCCCTCATCCAAAGCTTCAAGATAGGATTTTACACTAGTCAGTGGAGTCCGTAACTCATGACTAACGTTAGAAACAAAGAGTCTCCGTTCGCGCTCTTCCTTCTCTTGCTCCGTTGTATCATGCAGAACGGCAACCAGACCTGAGATAAAGCCAGATTCTCGACGGACCAAGGCAAAGCGTACACGAAGGCTCAGATATTCACCATTGTCATCCTGAGAATCAATCATGAGTTCAGGAATCTGCGTAATCAAATCACGAAGTTCATACTCATCTTCAATCTTAAGCAATTCTAGAATACTTTTATTGAGAACCTCTTCTTTCTGAACACCTAGCTGTTTCTTAGCCATGTCATTAATCATAGTAATCTTGCCACGACGATTGGTCGCAAGGACTCCATCCGTCATGTAAGACAGGATACTATGTAATCGTTTACTCTCTTGTTCCAGATTTTCTTGAGTCAAACGGATTACTTCTGATAAATCATTGAGATTATTGGTAATATTAGTGATTTCAGAGCTTCCCTGCATATCCAATACCTGAGAATAGTCTCCTGCAATCAGGTCTTTCACCTTTTGATTAATTTGCTTCAACCGAATATTATCTCGCCGATTTTCTAGCAAAAGTAAGGTAACAATCAAGATAAAACCCAATAAAATTAAAATGAAGATAAAATCACTAGTAAGAATATTTTTTCTAATAAATTCAATCATTATTTCTCATATAATAACCAACACCGCGACGTGTTAGGATATACTCTGGACGACTTGGTGTATCTTCAATCTTCTCACGCAAACGTCTGATAGTTACGTCAACTGTTCGAACATCTCCGAAATAATCGTAACCCCAGACCGTTTCAAGTAAGTGTTCTCGCGTAATTACTTGACCGATATGAGAAGCCAAGTGATACAAAAGCTCAAATTCACGATGAGTTAAATCTAGTTCTTCACCGTATTTTTTAGCTACATAAGCATCTGGTACAATCTCCAAGTCCCCAATTTGCAAGGGTTGGGTTTTCTTTTCATCTGATTCTTGATTATCTACAGAAACCAAGTCCGTGCGACGAAGAAGGGCTTTGACACGCGCCTGCAACTCACGATTTGAGAAGGGTTTGGTTACATAGTCATCTGCACCAAGCTCTAAACCGATAACCTTATCAAATTCGCTGTCTTTAGCTGACAGCATGATAATAGGAACACTACTCGTCTTACGAATAGTCTTTGCAACTTCTAAACCATCAATTTCGGGAAGCATCAAATCCAGAATAATAATATCTGGTTGCTCTGCTTCAAATTGTTCTAGTGCTTCACGACCATTAAAAGCAGTTACAACCTCGTAACCTTCCTTGGTCATATTAAACTTGATAATATCCGAGATTGGTTTTTCATCATCTACAATTAATATTTTTTTCATTTGTTCACCTTTTTCTCTACTATTATATCAAAAAAATAAAAAGAAGACACAATAGCTAGTCTTTACTACTGTCTAAGTTGGCTTGTGCATAAGCCTGCCAGATTTTTTGTTGGGGTTTGGCAAGTGGGTAATTCTTAAACTCTTCTGGTGAAAGCCAGCGAACTTCCCTATCTGGAAAGTCATTGTAGTCACTCACCTGACCTGCTACAATTTGAACATGCCACTTACGATGACTAAAGATATGCTTGACAGTCTCAAAATAAATATCAAGCCAATCAACATCTAGGTCATAGTCCTGCTGGAAACTCTCTTCTGGACTGGGACCAAAGTTCACGCTTTCTTCTGCAACCTGATGAAAGAGGTCAAACTGCTCTCCTTGCGAAAAGTTATCAACTTCTATCAAGGGGAAATGCCAAAAACCTGCCAATAGCTTTTCACTTTCATTTTTTTCAAGTAAAAATTGTCCCTGAGTATTTTTGACCACCAAGGCTTTAAGATAAATTGGAACAGGCTTTTTCTTGGGAGCCTTAATTGGATAACGGTCCATTGTGCCATTCTGATATGCCGCACTAAAGTCCTTAACTGGGCTTTCTTCTGGTCTGGGATTTACAGGCGCCTCAATATCAGATCCTAAGTCCATCAAAGCTTGATTAAAGTCACCAGGCCTTTCTGGGTCAATCAAGATTTCCATCATTGCCTGAAAAATTTTACGATTACTTGGAATCCCAATATCGTGATTAACTTCAAATAGACGTGCCAAAACACGCATGACATTACCATCTACAGCTGGCTCAGGCAAGTTAAAAGCAATACTGGAAATGGCTCCTGCAGTGTAAGGTCCAATTCCTTTCAAGCTGGAAATTCCTTCATAGGTGTTTGGAAATTGACCACCAAAATCAGTCATAATCTGCTGGGCTGCAGCCTGTAAATTACGAACTCGAGAATAATAACCCAAACCTTCCCAAGCCTTCAACAAACGCTCTTCAGGCGCATTCGCCAAACTTTCTACTGTTGGAAACCAGTCCAAGAATCGTTCGTAATAAGGGATAACCGTATCCACCCTAGTTTGCTGGAGCATAATTTCAGACACCCAGATATGATAAGGATTTTTACTTCTACGCCACGGTAAATCTCTTTTGTTTTCATCATACCAAGCGAGAAGTTTCTCACGGAAAGAAATGATCTTCTCCTCCGGCCACATGACGATACCGTATTCTTTCAAATCTAACATATCTCTAGTATAACACAGAAGATTCTAACTGTCCTTTTCCTAGTATTAGTACTCTTCGAAAATCAAATTCAAACCACGTCAACGTCGCCTTGCCGTACTCAAGTACAGCCTGCGGCTAGTTTCCTAGTTTGCTCTTTGATTTTCATTGAGTATAAAAAGCCTCTTCCCAAAGGAAAGAGGACTAAATCTTATTGATGAACAGCTTGGGCTGCTGTGATAAGGGTCAACTTGTAAACATCATCTGCATTACATCCACGAGAAAGGTCGTTAACTGGCTTGTTCAAACCTTGCAAAACAGGTCCTACAGCCGCAAAGCCACCAAGGCGTTCTGCCATCTTGTAACCGATATTTCCTGCCTCGATACCTGGGAAGATGAAGACATTTGCTTGACCAGCTACCGTACTTCCAGGAGCTTTCAGAGCTGCAGTTTCAGGAACAAAGGCTGCATCAAATTGCAATTCCCCATCTATTTCAAGGTCAGGACGCAAGTCGTGAGCAATTTTAGTTGCTTCTACAACCTTATCAACACTTTCACCAAAACCTGAACCCTTAGTAGAATAACTTAGCATAGCAATTTTAGGTTCGATGCCAAACATCTTAGCTGTGATTGCTGAGTTGATTGCAATTTCAGCCAAGGCTTCAGCGTCTGGATTGATATTGATGGCACAGTCCCCAAAGAGGTAACGCTCCGTACCACGAACCATGAGGAAGGCACCTGAAGTACGAGTTACATTTGGACGAGTTTTGATGATTTGAAGAGCTGGACGAACTGTTGAAGCTGTTGAGTGAATCGCTCCTGACACCATTCCATCAACCAAGCCCAAGTAAACCAACATAACACCAAAATAGTTGACATCTTCAACCAAAACCTTGCGTGCATCTTCTTCAGACATTTTGCCCTTGCGACGTTCTACCAAGGCAGCAACCATTTCTTCAAATTTATCGTAGTGTTGAGGGTCGATGACTTCATAACCGTCCTCAATACCTTCGATTTCAAGATAAATTTTAATTTTTTCAGGATTTCCAAGCAAAACAGGAATCACTTCTGTTTCTTTTACCAGGCGTTTAGTCGCTTGAAGAATACGAGGTTCTTCCCCTTCAGGGAGAACGATACGAGCATTTTTACCAACCAAGTTGGCTTTGAGACTTTCAAAAACTTCCATGAGTTTTCTCCTTTTAGATAATAATTATACTCTGAAACTGTTTTTATAGAGTATTAGTTGATAACTGGGTAATAAGGTTGCTAAAATCATTCGGCAAGGGACTTTCTAACTGCAAGTCTTGCTCTAAAAATGGATGATAAAAAGATAGGTAATGGCAATGCAGGGCTTGGCGCTGAATTCCATCGTCTAGACTACCACCGTACAAATCATCTCCCAACAAAGGAAAACCAATATGAGAAAAATGGACTCGGATTTGGTGGGTTCGCCCAGTGTGCAGGCGAATGTCTACCAAATGAATATTCCCATAAGATGCTACAATCTTGTAAGAAGTATGAGCATACTTTCCACCTTTAGCCACCCGTCTAGTGATAATAGAGTCTTCATCACGCGCAATCGGAGCAATAATTTCTCCCTCTTGCTCCAAGTGTCCATCACCTTTAACCAAAGCAAAGTAGCGTTTTTCAATGGACTTCTTCTGCAACTGCTTGTCTAATCGTGCGTGGGCATAGCCGTGCTTAGCAAAGAGCATCAAGCCAGAAGTATCTCTATCAAGCCTAGTCACAATGTGAACCTGCTGATTTTCATAGTTTTGCTTGACGTAGTAACCCTTAATAAAATTGGCAATGGTATTAGAGTGGTTGACACTAGGAATAGAAGCCACTCCATAGGGTTTATTCAAGACTAGAAAATGGTCATCCTCATAGAGAATGTCTAATGGTCTCTCGATAGCTTCTAGAGTTTCAAAACCTTCCTCAGCGGGAATATCAATGGCAACGCGGTCTCCAATGTCCAATAGATACGTCGCATTTTGTGGTTGATCATTGACCAGGATAGCTCCGCCTCGAAACTTAATCTTAGCCAGGAGCCCCTTAGAAACCTCGTGCTTTTTTAAGAAGGTCTTAACCTTGACATGCTCATCTGCGATAAATTCAAACCTCATTCGTCCACCTCTCCGATAAAAGCATCCTTAACTCGGTTCCAGAAACTGGTATGGCTCGGTGATGCGACAAAGTGAATCTTATGATGGTCGATTTGATACTCAATTCGTTCAATATTGCGGAAGGAATAAACGCTATTGTCAACCGAAATAGTATGGTAATCGTTTCTCGTCGGGATAAGTTCAATCTTATCCTTCTTTGGAACAATAATGGACGAACCCAGCGTTCGATAGACACGATTGTTAAGGCTGGCAATTTCCGTTAATTGCAAAGCTTCAATGGTTGGGTGTAAAACAGCTCCACCGAGCGACTTGTTATAGGCTGTACTACCAGTCGGTGTCGAAACTGTTAGCCCATCTCCACGAAAACGTTCAAAGTGGACACCGTTAATCACAACATCCGCCACCATGGTTCGATCAGACCTGCGGATGCTGGCTTCATTTAATGCTCTAAAAATCTTCACTTCACCATTTTCAAGAAAGACCTTCACATTTAGAACAGGGTAAGAGACTCTTGCTCCGGTATCTAGCTGCAAATTAGTCACTAGCTTATCCAACTCAAAATCACGGTAGTCCGTATAGAAGCCCAAATGTCCAGTGTGAACACCAATGAAGCGGACCTTGTCAAGCTGGTTTTCGTACTTATGAAAGGCCGACAAGAGCATACCATCCCCACCGATGGAAATAACGATATCTGGATTGGTATCATTGAGTATAAACTGATTTCTCTTCAAACGATCTCGCAATTCATACAAAACCCTTTGACTCTGCGGTTTTCTATTAGCTATCAGGTCAATTCTTTTACCTGTATTCTTCATCTGTATCGTCACTGTTTCCTACACCATCATTTAATTTTCTACTCAAAGGATCAAAAAGTGCCTGGGCTTCCTGGATATCATCTCGAATTTTACCCATTTCTTCATCCAACTGATGAGCAATCTTGGCTGTAATTTCCAGTCGCTTCTTTATCTCCTCTGGGAAATCCCCTTGGTACTTGTAGTTGAGAGAATGTTCTATCGTTGCCCAGAAATTCATGGCCAAGGTACGTATTTGAATTTCCGCCAAAATGGTTTTAGCACCATTGATAGTGTCAACCGTATATTCTACTACCACATGATAGGAACGATAGCCTGATGCTTTTCGATGAGTAATGTAATCACGCTCCTGTATGATCCGCATATCCTGACGTTTGCGCAAAATTTCCACTACTTCCTTGACGTCATCTACAAACTGGACCATCACACGCAAGCCAGCAATATCCTGCAAATCGTGTTCCAAGGTCGCATAAGTAATGCCACGACGAGCCATTTTTTCCTTGATACTTTCAATCGGCTTGACTCGACCAGTCACAAACTCAATCGGAGAATGCTTATTTTGCTTGCGATATTGCTTACGAATACCACGAAGTTTAATCTTTAACTCACCAACAGCTTGAATGTAAGGATCTAGAAATTCTTCCCATTCTAAGGTCATATATTCTCCCTTGTTCTCATATTATCCTTCAAAAATATCTTTGATTTTTTCTCCAGATTCATATACAATAAATACAATGCTTATTATACCATAAATCCGCTTTCAACGATAAAGAAAAGGTAAGAAAAATGAAACATTTAGAAATTGAATTGAAAACACTCCTGAAAAAAGATGAATATGATCGTCTAAAAGACCAGTTCACAGGTGTCACTCCTGTTCTTCAAAAAAATTACTACATCGACACGCCTGATTTTGAACTGCGAGAAAAGAAGGTTGCTATGCGCATTCGAACTTTTGAAGACTGGGCAGAATTGACACTCAAAGTCCCGCAAAGTGTTGGAAACATGGAGTACAACCAAAAATTGGAACTAACAGATGCTGAAGATTATCTGGCTAAAGAAGAACTTCCTCAGGGACTGGTGCTGGATGAATTGGCTAAACATGGTATCCAAAGTAAAAAATGGCAGGTTCTTGGTTGTCTAACAACTCTTCGCTATGAAATGCAAACACCAATTGGCCTCATGGCACTGGATGAAAGTCAGTACTTTGATATTACAGATTACGAATTAGAGCTTGAGGTGGAAAATCACGAGCAAGGAAAGCAAGATTTCCAGCAATTTTTAGAGAAAAATCAGATTGCTTACCAAAAAGCTCCTTCAAAATTGGTTCGATTTGTCAAAAGCATGAAAAATAGCTGAAATAATCTCTATTTTTTGGTAAAATAGAAAAGATAAAAATACACAAAACCTAGTTCATATATGTAAAGCAGATATAACTCGGTTTTATAAAGTTTACAGAGGACGGTCTATAATGTCAGATAGAAAAAATATGAAACTTTTCGCGCTCAACTCTAACCAAGAGATTGCACAGAAAATTGCTCAAGCTGTTGGTGTCCCACTTGGAAAACTATCATCACGTCAATTTTCAGATGGAGAAATCCAAGTAAATATCGAAGAAAGTGTCCGTGGTTATGATGTGTACATCATCCAATCAACAAGTTTCCCTGTTAACAACCACCTAATGGAATTGCTTATCATGGTCGACGCTTGTGTGCGTGCAAGTGCCCACAGCATCAACGTTGTTCTTCCATATTTTGGCTATGCACGTCAAGACCGCATCGCTTCACCTCGTGAGCCACTTACAGCAAAACTAGTTGCCAATATGCTAGTTAAGGCTGGTGTCGATCGTATCCTTACGCTTGATTTGCATGCCGTTCAGGTTCAAGGCTTCTTTGACATTCCTGTTGATAACCTTTTCACAGTTCCCCTATTTGCAAAACATTATTGCGATAAGGGCTTACTTGGTTCAGATGTTGTTGTTGTTAGCCCTAAGAATTCAGGTGTGAAACGCGCTCGTAGCTTGGCTGAATATCTTGATGCTCCTATCGCCATTATCGACTACCCACAAGACGATGCAACTCGCAACGAAGGTTATATCATCGGTGATGTTGAAGGTAAGAAAGCTATTTTAATTGACGATATCCTTAATACAGGACGTACCTTCTCTGAAGCTGCCAAAATCGTTGAACGTGAAGGAGCTACAGAAATTTATGCTGTTTCTAGCCACGGTCTCTTCGTCGAAGGAGCTGCTGAACTTCTTGACAAAACTAATATTAAAGAAATTCTTGTGACTGATTCAGTAGCAACAAAAGAAAAAACTCCTAAAAACGTATGCTACATCACTGCTAGTGAGTTAATTGGTGATGCCATCGTCCGTATTCACGAAAGAAAACCAGTCAGCCCACTCTTTGCCTACAATAAAAAGAAATAAGGTGATTCTTTGATTTATTTGGACAATGCTGCAACGACTCCCATGTCAGCAGTTGCTATTTCAGCGATGACCAAGGTTATGCAAGAAACCCACGGAAACCCTTCTAGTATTCATGGTCATGGTCGTCAAGCTGGTAAACTCTTGCGAGAAGCCCGTCAGGAACTAGCCCAGTTACTGGGGACAAAACCTCAACATATCTTTTTCACTTCTGGTGGGACTGAAGGCAACAATACTGCCATCATTGGCTACTGCCTTCGTCATCAAGAACAAGGAAAACATATCATCACAACTGCCATTGAGCACCATGCCGTCCTTGAAACAATTGATTACTTGGTTCAACACTTTGGTTTTGAAGCAACCATTATCCAGCCAGAAAATCAAGAAATCACAGCCCAACAAATTCAAAAGGCTTTACGTGACGATACGATTTTGGTTTCTACCATGTTTGCCAATAACGAGACAGGAAACCTACTGCCCATTGCTGAAATTGGCCAAATACTCAAGCAACACCCTGCTGCCTATCATGTCGATGCAGTTCAGGCTATTGGAAAAATCCCTATTCACCCAGAAGAATTGGGCATTGATTTTCTCACTGCTTCGGCACATAAATTCCATGGTCCCAAGGGAATCGGTTTTCTATACGCATCTAGCATGGACTTTGATTCCTATCTACATGGCGGAGATCAAGAACAGAAAAAACGTGCAGGGACTGAAAATTTGGCTGCCATCGTAGGCATGGTTGCAGCCCTAAAAGAAGACCTAGAAAAACAAGAAGAACATTTTCAACATATACAAAATCTAGAAACTGCCTTTCTGGCAGAGCTAGAAGGATTTCAGTATTACCTGAATAGAGGCGAACACCATCTCCCTTATGTTCTCAATATTGGATTTCCTGGCCAGAAAAATGACCTCTTACTCCTTCGGCTAGATTTAGCTGGAATTTCAATCTCTACTGGCTCAGCCTGTACTGCAGGCATTGTCCAATCCAGCCATGTTCTTGAAGCTATGTACGGAGCAAATTCAGAACGCTTGAAGGAATCCGTTCGTATCAGTTTGTCGCCAGAAAATACTGTTGAAGACCTACATACCCTCGCAAAAACCTTAAAAGAAATTATCGGAGGTTAGCCATATGGCATTTGAAAAAACCATTCAGTTAAAAAATTGTCGTTACGACTACACTCTTAGCCCTTCTGTTAAAAAATTCACCCTTAAGGACAATACCTTTTTTGAGACTAAGGTTGGTAACTATGAATTGACTCGCCTTTTGGAAAAAGTTCCGAACAGCGGTGAGGGATTCCAACTCAAAATCATCATTAACAAGGAACTTACAGGTGCTAAAATCAATATCACTGACAAGTTTGGGCTACGCCTAGTTGATATTTTCAAATCAGAAGACCACCACATTCATCAGGAAAAATTCTACTTCCTCATGGATAGCTTGGTAGAACGTGGTGTCTTTACAAAATCAGAAAGATAAAGCCAAAATGTTTGAACTGACCTATAAGGACAGCTATCATGTAGAGCGTACACTCAAATATGAAGATTATGAGGCTCTCATGCTGGCTCTGTCAGGATGTGTGACTCTGCCAGATACACTTTATGTAACTTCTTTGACCTTTAAAGGGCAAGAAGTTTACCAAGGACTTGTCGGAGACCTCTACCGTTTTCTATCACATGCAGATTTTTTACATCAAAACTAAGATTTTTCTTAGTTTTTTCTTGTTTTTGTTGATTTTTTCACAATGTTTCTATAAAATAGAAGAATAGAAAGGTTGTGATTTTGTGAAAGATAAACAGTCTGCTATTCCAAAAGCTACAGCAAAAAGACTCTCTCTCTACTATCGAATTTTTAAGAGATTTCATGCAGAAAAGATTGAACGTGCCAACTCTAAGCAAATTGCAGAGGCTATCGGTATTGATTCCGCGACCGTACGTCGGGATTTTTCCTATTTTGGTGAACTAGGTCGGCGTGGATTTGGCTATGATGTCAAAAAACTGATGACATTTTTTGCCGATTTGCTCAATGATAACTCCATTACCAATGTCATGCTGGTAGGTATTGGCAATATGGGCCATGCCCTTCTCCACTACCGCTTCCACGAGCGTAACAAGATGAAAATTATCATGGCCTTTGACCTAGATGACCATCCCGAAGTCGGTACCCAAACTTCTGATGGAATTCCCATTTACGGGATTTCTCAAATCAAGGATAAAATCAAGGATGCTGATGTGAAGACTGCTATCCTGACTGTTCCTAGCGTTAAATCCCAAGAGGTTGCCAATCTCTTGGTGGATGCTGGCGTAAAAGGGATTCTCAGTTTTTCACCAGTCCATCTTCATTTACCAAAAGACGTGGTCGTTCAATATGTCGATTTGACAAGTGAACTCCAAACTCTCCTCTATTTCATGCGAAAAGAGGATTAGAAAGCGAAAATCATTTTATGAAAAAACCAGTTATTGGGATTACAGGAAACGAAAAAACTCATCCAGATGATGACATCATGATGAGCTACGCAGCAAAAGGCTTTGTTGAGGGCGTTAAAGACGCTGGAGGGATTCCCATCATCCTACCGATTGGTGATCAAGAAATGGCTAGCCACTATATCAGTATGATTGACAAGCTCATCTTGACAGGTGGGCAAAATGTTGATCCAAAATTCTATGGTGAACCAAAAACCATTGATAGCGATGACTACCACCTTCAAAGAGATATCTTCGAACTAGCCCTCATCAAGGAAGCTATTAAACAGCAAAAGCCGATTTTCTCTGTCTGTCGTGGGACTCAACTCTTTAACGTTGCCATGGGCGGAACTCTGTACCAAGATATCGAAGACCACTGGCAGGATTGTTCAGCCGAATACACAACCCAACGCTTGGTGACCGAACCAGATACTGTTCTTCGAGAAATCTATGGAGAAATCTCCCATATCAACTCCTTCCACCACCAGAGTATCAAGGATTTAGCTCCCAACTTAAAGATTGCAGCTCATGATCCTAAAGATGGTATCATTGAAGCTGTCATGAGTACGGATGATGTTGCCTTTCTCGGTGTCCAATGGCACCCAGAATTTCTATTTGAAAATCGTTCCAAAGATAAAAAACTCTTTGACTATGTCATTAATGAACTTTAGATTAAATCCGTCTTTTCACGATAACTAAAGTAACTAGATTGTGAGACAATCAAATGGTCCAAGAGGACAATTCCCATCAGGTCGCAGGCTTCTTTGACAAGTTTTGTAACATGATCATCATTTCGGCTAGGGGCTACCGCTCCTGAAGGATGATTGTGGACCAAGATAAGAGAGGTTGCCATATGCTTGATAGCATAGTGAAGAATCTCTCGCGGCTCAGCGATACTACGAGTTGCAGAACCGATAAAAATGGTCTGTTGATGGATGATTTGATTTTGAGTATTGAGATAGAGCGCCACCAGGTGCTCTTGTTTTTTGTCCCCTAATTCCTGTTGCATCTTCTTAGCCAACTTTTGGCTACTGAGAATACCTTCCATCTCAATGGTCTCATGCTTGTGAATACGATGCCCCAGTTCAATCATTGCTTGTAATTCTATGGCCTTAACGCGCCCGATACCAGATAGGCTCTGCAATTCCTGCAGGGTCATTTTTTTCAAATCCGTTAGGCTTGAAAGATTGCTCAAGACTTTCTGGGCAATTTCAAAAACGCTGGCCTGACGTGTCCCTGTCCTGAGTAGAATAGCTAGCAACTCTTGATTACTGAGCGCTTCTACTCCTTCCTTGGCCAGTCTTTCTCTTGGTAATAGTGAATCTTCTTGGAATGAAATACTGTACATAAAAATCCTCCTCACTTTATTATTCGTGAGAAGGATGAAAAATTAGATTTTTTTCTCAATTGGGGCTACACTAGCTAAAAGTTTTTTCAAACCAACTTCTGGGAAATTGATTTTTAATTCCTGCGTAGCACCGCTACCTGAAACTTCCAGGACAGTTCCCTCTCCCCACTTCTTGTGGAGGGCAATGTCACCAATGGACCAATTTGCCTTGCTAGACGCTGATTTTGCTCCAGCTGTAAATTGACCAAATGGGAGACCACTTGACTGGATAGATTTTGGTGCAGCATTGCGTTTCCGTTCTTGAAGAGCTTGAGCCAAACTCATACCTTGACCAAAGGCAAGACCACCACTGCTATAAGATGCCTTAAAGCTTGTATTGGCTGGGCGCGCCAATCCTTGATACTCAAGCAAGTCTGAACTAATTTCATTAATAAAACGAGTCGGACGATTGTAGTTGGTACGACCAAAAAGCAAGCGTGAGTTGGCATTAGTCAGATAGAGAATTTTCTCTGCACGCGTAATTCCAACATAGGCCAGACGGCGCTCTTCTTCCAATTCATCTTGATCTTCAGCCGCACGGCTAAGCGGAAAGACATTTTCTTCCATCCCAATCAAAAAGACAACTGGAAACTCGAGACCTTTGGCAGCATGCAGGGTCATCAAGGTTACTTCTGATGTCTCCTGACTACCTGAATCTGTGTCCGCAATCAAGGCCAAGTCATTTAAGAAACGACTCAGTTTGTCCAAACCAGTTTCCTCTTCTGGCATATCAGAGGTGTCATCAAAGTTTTTCGTAACAGAAAGGAACTCCTCGATGTTTTCTACCCGAGCCTTGCTTTCTAGAGTCGCTTGGGCATTAAGAATATCAACATAACCTGTTTTTTCTAGAACGGCCTCAACTAACTCAGTAATAGTTAAGTGGTCTAGCTGCTCCCGCAAATCTAACATCATATTTGCAAAATCCCAGATAGACTGGGCTGCCTTACCCTTGATACCAGACAACATAATATTGGCTGAAGCATCTAGCATGGACATGTCTTGCATGTTCGCAAAGTCACGGATTTTCTCAACTGTACCTGGCCCAATTCCACGCTTCGGTTCGTTGATAATGCGCTCAAAACTGATATTGTCACTCAAATTAGCAATAAGATTGAGGTAAGCGATGATATCACGGATTTCCTTACGGCTGTAGAATTTGGTTCCTCCAACCATGGTATAAGGAATATTTGACTTGAGCAAGGCTTCCTCAATAGTACGGGACTGCGCATTAGTACGATAAAGAACTGCAAAATCCTTGTGAAGGAAGTTTTGACTCCGACCAAGTTCATCGATAGTTCTGGCTACAAATACAGCCTCATCTAGCTCATCATTGGCACGATAGTAAACGATTTGTTCCCCATCAGCGTTTTGAGTCCAGAGATTCTTAGGACGGCGGTTTTTGTTATTTTTAATGACCTCGTTGGCCGCTTGAAGAATCGTTTTAGTGGAACGGTAATTCTCCTCCAACAAAACAACCTTGGCTTGGGGATAATCCTTTTCGAAATCCAAGATATTCTGCATATCAGCACCACGCCAACCGTAAATAGACTGGTCCGCATCTCCAACAACACAGATATTTTTAAAACGGGAAGCCAAAAGTTTGACCAATTGGTACTGAGCGTGGTTGGTATCTTGGTACTCATCAACATGGATGTATTGAAACTTCTGTTGATAGTAGGTCAGGACATCAGGATTCTGATCAAAGAGACGCAAGGTCAGCATAATCAAATCATCAAAGTCAACCGACTCCGACTGACGCAATTCTTTTTGGTAAGCCGTGTAACACTGAGCCACGATTTGCGTATACATATCGCCAGCTTGGGAAGCATAAGCCACATCATCAATCAAATCATTCTTAGCATTGGAAATGGTCCCCAAAATAGTTCGTTCATTCCATTTTTTAGGATCCAAGTTCAGCTGCTTGAGAATGCGTTTCATGAGGGTTCGCTGTTCACCAGGATCTACAATTGTGAAATTGCGGTTGTAGCCAATATGGTCCGCATCGCGACGCAGAATACGCACACACATGGAGTGGAAGGTCGCAATCAAACAGTCCTGAGTAGCTGGATTAAGATTATAAGCACGCTCCTTCATCTCACGCGCAGCCTTGTTGGTAAAGGTAATAGCCAAGATATTCCACGGATTGACCATCTTTTCATCAATCAGATAAGCAATACGGTGGGTCAAAACACGAGTCTTTCCAGAACCAGCCCCTGCCATGATTAACAAGGGACCTTCTGTCGTTTGCACCGCCTCAGCCTGACGGTCATTCATTCCATTTAATAATGCGTTCATCTTCTCTTCCTTACTCTTGAAGTCAATATTTCTATTATATCAGAATTCAGGGAAAATATCTTTACCTAGATTGATTGCGTCTAGAAGGCAACTTCTTATATCTAGATAAAAAATGAGCTTGGATAGTATTTCCAAACTCATTTTTTACTCAATGAAAATCGAAGTGCAAACTAGGAAGCTAGCCGCAGGCTGTACTTGAGTACGGTAAGGTGAAGCTGACGTGGTTTGAATTTGATTTTCGAAGAATATAAAGTCAATTACAATATACTAGAACAATCCTAGAACTGTTCCATCACTTTCAACATCCATGTTGAGAGCTGCTGGACGTTTTGGTAGGCCTGGCATGGTCATGACATCGCCAGTTAAGGCAACGATAAAGCCTGCACCTAATTTTGGCACCAATTCGCGAATGGTAATTTCAAAGTTTTCAGGTGCTCCAAGGGCATTTGGATTATCTGAGAAACTGTATTGAGTTTTAGCCATACAGATTGGCAATTTGTCCCAACCGTTTTGAACGATTTGAGCGATTTGTGTTTGAGCTTTCTTCTCAAAGTTCACTTTACTACCACGGTAGATTTCAGTGACAATCTTTTCAATCTTTTCTTGGACAGAAATGTCATTGTCATACAAACGTTTATAGTTAGATGGGTTTTCAGCGATAGTCTTGACAACTGTTTCAGCAAGAGCTACTCCACCTTCCGCACCATCAGCCCAGACACTTGCCAACTCAACTGGTACATCGATTGAGGCACAAAGTTCTTTCAAGGCTACAATTTCAGCTTCTGTATCAGAAACAAATTCATTGATTGCTACAACTGCAGGTACTCCAAATTTACGGATATTTTCAACGTGGCGTTTCAAGTTAGCAAAACCTGCACGAACTGCTTCTACGTTTTCTTCAGTAAGAGCGTCTTTAGCCACACCACCATTCATCTTAAGGGCACGAAGGGTTGCAACAATGACAACTGCATCTGGAGATGTTGGCAAGTTTGGTGTCTTGATATCAAGGAATTTTTCAGCACCAAGGTCCGCACCAAAACCAGCTTCAGTAACTGTGTAATCAGCCAAGTGAAGGGCTGTGCTTGTTGCCAAGACTGAATTACATCCGTGAGCAATATTGGCAAATGGACCACCGTGTACAAAGGCAGGTGTACCGTAAATTGTCTGAACCAGGTTCGGTTTAATAGCATCCTTCAAAATCAAAGCCAAGGCACCTTCAACCTGCAAATCACCTACAGAAACTGGTGTACGGTCGTAACGATAACCAATAACGATATTCGCCAAACGACGTTTCAAGTCCTCGATGTCCGTTGCCAAGCAAAGAATTGCCATGATCTCTGAAGCAACTGTAATGTCAAAGCCATCCTCACGTGGAATACCATTTAGAGGACCACCAAGTCCAACTGTCACATGGCGAAGAGCACGATCATTCAAGTCCACAACACGTTTCCAAAGGATACGACGTTGGTCAATTCCCAACTCATTTCCTTGATGCAAGTGGTTGTCAATCAAGGCAGAAAGCGCATTGTTGGCAGTTGTAATGGCATGCATGTCCCCAGTAAAGTGAAGGTTAATGTCCTCCATTGGCAGGACTTGGGCATAACCACCACCAGCAGCACCCCCCTTAATACCCATTACTGGACCAAGAGATGGTTCGCGAATAGCAATCATAGTTTTCTTGCCAATCTTATTCAAGGCATCCGCAAGACCAATGGTAATGGTTGATTTTCCTTCACCTGCAGGTGTTGGGTTGATGGCAGTAACCAGAATCAATTTTCCAACTGGATTGCTCTCAACTGCACGAATTTTATCAAAGCTGAGCTTAGCCTTGTACTTTCCGTACAACTCCAAATCGTCGTAAGAAATACCAAGTTTCTCTACAACATCAACGATTGGCTTCAGCTCAATACTCTGTGCGATTTCAATATCTGTTTTCATTCAAAACTCCTCTAACCTCTTATATGATAATTCATTATATCACAAAACAAGATTTTTAACATCCAAAAACTCTCTAAACGTTCGTAAATATCCCTGTTTTTAAGGTTTTTAGAGTCCTTTCTTAAATTTTATATGGCTTTATAGTTTGAAACTATATTCTTTCCTTTTACCAAAATTTTATCACTTTCATTTTACTTACCGTTTATTTTTGTGTACAATAGTGCTATGAAAATTTTAGTTACATCGGGCGGTACCAGTGAAGCTATTGATAGCGTCCGCTCTATCACTAATCATTCCACAGGTCGCTTGGGCAAAATCATCACAGAAACTTTGCTTGCTGCAGGGCATGAAGTTTGTTTGATAACAACAAAACGAGCCGTGAAGCCAGAAGCCCATCCCAACCTAAGCATTCGAGAAATTAACAATACCAAGAACCTTCTTCTGGAAATGAAAGAACGTGTTGCAGATTATCAGGTTTTGATTCACTCAATGGCGGTGTCCGATTACACTCCTGTCTATATGACAGGGGTTGAGGAAGTTCAATCTAGTTCCAATTTGGAAGAATTTTTAAGCAAGCAAAATCATCAAGCTAAGATTTCTTCAGCTGACGAGGTTCAGGTTTTGTTCCTAAAAAAGACACCCAAAATCATCTCTCTAGTCAAGGAATGGAATCCTGCTATTCATCTGATTGGTTTCAAACTGCTGGTTGATGTCTCTGAGGATTATCTCATCGAGATTGCCAGAAAAAGTCTTATCAAGAACAAAGCAGACTTGATTATCGCAAATGACCTGACTCAAATTTCAGCAAACCAGCATCGTGCTATCTTTGTTGAGAAAAATCAGCTTCAAACAGTCCAGACTAAAGAAGAAATTGCAAAACTCCTCCTTGAAAAAATTCAAGCCTATCATTCATAGAAAGGAAAGCTATGGCAAACATTCTCTTGGCTGTAACGGGCTCAATCGCCTCTTACAAGTCGGCAGATTTAGTCAATTCTCTAAAAAAACAAGGCCATCAAGTTACTGTTTTAATGACCCAGGCTGCTACAGAGTTTATTCAACCTTTGACACTACAGGTACTCTCTCAGAATCCTGTCCACTTAGATGTCATGAAGGAACCCTATCCTGCTCAAGTCAATCATATCGAACTTGGAAAAAAGGCGGATGTATTCATCGTGGCCCCTGCAACTGCTAACACTATTGCAAAACTAGCCCACGGCTTTGCGGACAACATGGTGACCAGTACGGCTCTAGCCTTGCCAAGTCATATCCCAAAACTCATCGCACCAGCAATGAATACAAAAATGTATGACCATCCGGCAACTCAGGCTAATCTGAAAACATTAGAAAGCTACGGCTATCAGCTGATTGCTCCTAAGGAATCCCTACTAGCTTGTGGCGACCATGGACGAGGAGCTTTAGCCGACCTCACAATTATTTTAGAAAGAATAAAGGAAACTATCGATGAAAAAACGCTCTAACATTGCACCTATTGCTATCTTTTTTGCAACCATGCTCGTGATACACTTTCTGAGCTCACTTATCTTTAACCTTTTTCCATTCCCAATCAAACCGACTATCGTTCATATTCCTGTCATTATTGCCAGCATTATCTACGGTCCACGAGTTGGGGTTACACTTGGATTTTTGATGGGGCTACTTAGCTTAACTGTTAACACGATTACAATTCTACCGACAAGCTACCTCTTCTCCCCATTTGTACCAAACGGAAACATATACTCAGCTATCATTGCTATCGTCCCACGTATTTTGATTGGTTTAACTCCTTATCTAGTCTATAAACTGATGAAAAATAAAACTGGTCTTATTTTAGCTGGTGCCCTTGGTTCACTTACCAACACAGTCTTTGTACTTGGTGGAATTTTCTACCTTTTTGGAAATGTCTTTGATGGTAATATCCAAAAACTCCTAGCAACTGTTATCTCAACAAACTCCATTGCCGAATTAGTCATTTCCGCAGTTCTAACCCTAGCCATTGTTCCAAGACTACAGACTTTGAAAAAATAAAAACAATCTCCACTTTCAAGCTTGAAGGTGGAGATTTTGCTCTATACAGTTTCTTTTTAGTGAAATCTTTACCAACTTTTAACTAAAAAACGACCTATAAACCCAAGTAAATCCTTGCTTTATTGTCTTGTTTATTATACTATACTAGTGTATATACAGTTAAAAGGAGATTCTTATGAATACACGGAAAAAGACACAATTTATGACAATGACTGCCCTCTTAACGGCTATTGCAATTTTAATTCCAATTGTTATGCCTTTCAAGATCGTCATTCCACCTGCTTCTTACACTTTGGGGAGTCACATCGCTATTTTTATTGCCATGTTCTTGTCGCCCTTGATGGCAGTTTTTGTCATCCTAGCCTCTAGTTTTGGATTTTTGATGGCTGGCTATCCCATGGTTATCGTTTTTCGAGCTTTTTCCCATATCTTTTTTGGTACTTTGGGGGCTCTTTACCTACAAAAATTCCCAGATACACTAGATAAACCAAAATCTTCCTGGATTTTTAACTTTGTTTTAGCACTTATCCATGCCCTTGCTGAAGTATTGGCCTGTGTCGTTTTCTACGCAACTTCTGGTACCAATGTAGAAAATATGTTTTATGTTCTATTTGTACTAGTTGGATTTGGCACAATTATACATAGTATGGTAGACTATACATTAGCACTAGCTGTCTATAAAGTGCTTCGAAAACGCCGTTAAAAGGAAAAGCTATGACAAAAGATCGCAAACAAGCTCTGCTCCAACTCTTGAAAGAAGCTCCTAAAGCCCTTAATGGCCAAAGTTTGGCGGAACATTTTCATGTCACACGTCAGGTCATTGTGCAGGACATTGCAATTTTGAGAGCCGATGGCGCTCCTATCCTATCTACTAATCGTGGCTACGTCTATAAGCAAATTGATACCAATCCTTATGTCCATAAACTTTTCAAGGTGAAACATGAAGTTGAAGAAATCGGTCAAGAACTCCTTGCTATCGTCGATAATGGAGGGCGTGTCCAGAATACTTTGATTGACCATCCCGTTTATGGAGAAATTGAAACCTTGCTTAAACTGTCTTGCCGCAGAGATGTTCAACATTTTCTAGAACAAGTCGAGCATTCTGATTTTAAACCTTTATCTGAATTGACAGATGGTGTCCATTACCACCTAGTCGAAGCCGAAACGCAACAAGACCTCCACTATATCGAGGAGGCCTTGGATCAGCTAGGTTATTTAGTAAAGGATTAGAAAATTTTCTTTTCCCAATCGTCTTCTGTACGGCGAGGGTAGAAAAATTCAGATTTGTCCGATGCTTCCATCATCTCCATCAAAGGTAGCATATCATAGGCCAGATCCAAGTTTGGAATCTGGCCTTTTTGCACCCAAGAAACTTCTCCTTCATCTGAAGAGCGAAGGGTACCAGAGAACTCAGTTGCCTTATAACAAACGACAATATAGCGCCCACCTGTATCTAGTGGCCAATTTTTAATGCCGACAAGTTGAGGATTTTGGATAGTCAACCCTGTTTCTTCATAGATTTCACGAATGACAGACTCTGCGAAAGATTCGCCATTTTCTACATGGCCTCCTGGAAAGGCATAACCGGACCAGCGATTAGTTTCAGGAGCGCGATACTGCATCACCACGCGCTGAGCTTCGAGATCTTCAATCAGACAAATATTTGTTAAAATCGTTAATTGTGCTCGAGACATAAATTTACTCACTTTCTAATTTATTAAATTTTTAGACTTGGTACCAGTACCATTAGCTTCTACTTTTTAAAATTATTTAGAATAGAATACCATCCGTTTTTCATTTATGGGCTTTCCAAGTTCAAGTATCTTTTCTTGTTCATCAAAAGTAAAGCCCATTTTTTGATAGAAAGCAATTGCGCGCTTATTATCTTTCAATACCCATAAGAAAATTTCAGAAAAATGATTAAGAGCAATCAAAGCTGCTTTTATTAACTTTTGTGCAATACCTTTTCCATAATAGTCTTTTAAAACATATAAGGCAATAATTTCGCCAGCTTTAATAGTCTCATCACGAAAGTTTCCATAACTGATAAAACCAACTACCTTCATGCCATCCATCGCGATCAATGTATTTTCTGGATATTTTTGACTAAAGAATCGACATCTTTCTAGTGTCATCGTCTCCTGAAATTCTGCAGGTAAAAGGTCATCATAAGCCTCTCTCCACGTCTGCCAGTGAACGAGGGACTTACCTTCTATTTCTTCAGGAGTTTCCATTGATTTGATAATAACCGTCATTTATTTTCTTCTCCTTAATTCAACACCCTGACTTCCTTTGCTACTTTTTGTAGAAATTTTTGTCTTGTTGAACTTGTATTTACTTCACGGCCTAACTCTCCCAAGATTGAAACCCTCTTTGTTTTTATGCCACAGTGATTCAATACAGCATTCTTTAATACTGATATTCCATAACTGTCTGGAATGTTAATCGGACCTGAAAATACTGTGTACCACCAAGTTGGTGCCATGGAGGTTGCATAGATACTAGCTGTTTTTCCTTTTAGTAATTTTTTGAACTGTTTACCTCTCAAGTAGTTCAAAATAAAGCTTCCACGATTATTTGCGGAGTATGCAATGCCTGGCGTAAAAACACGATCAATCCACCCCTTCAATAGACTAGGCATGCTACTCCACCAAATAGGATAAACAAAAATGAAATGATCTGCCCACTGGATTAATTCTTGAGAGCGTAGAATAAACGGATTGTCCTCCATTCTTTGTCGATAACCATAACGTAAAACAGGATCAAACTCTTCCTCATTAAGATTAATCACTTCAAGTTCATGTCTCTTTGAGTCTATACTTTCTACAATCGTTTGAAAAATTGCTTGACAGTAGCTTTCTTTATCAGGATGTCCATTGATAACTAAAATATTCATAAAATTCCCCTAATCCAAGGCCTTCACTTCCAGCATCATATCGCGGATCTGAGCTGCGAGTTCAAAGTCAAGCACTTCGACGGCTTCTTGCATTTGTTTTTCTAGTTTCTTGACGAGTTCTTTGCGTTCTTGTTTGTTGAGGCTATTGATATCGACTTCCTTGTCTTCTTCCTTAGCAACCGCCTTGGTCACAGCAATCAGGTCACGGATTTCTTTCTTGATTGTCTGAGGCACGATACCATGATCTTCATTATAAGCCATCTGGATTTTGCGACGACGGGCCGTTTCATCCATAGCACGTTGCATAGACTGAGTCACAGTGTCCGCATACATGATGACATGGCCTTCGCTATTACGGGCAGCACGTCCAATGGTCTGGATGAGTCCACGCTCGTTACGAAGGAAACCTTCCTTGTCAGCATCAAGAATGGCTACGAGACTCACTTCAGGTACGTCAATCCCTTCACGGAGCAGGTTAATTCCGACCAAGACATCAAAGACACCCAAACGCAGATCTCGGATAATCTCTGTTCGCTCTAAAGTCTTGATATCCGAGTGCATGTACTTGACCTTGATGCCCATTTCTTTAAAGTAGTCGGTTAAATCTTCTGCCATTTTCTTGGTTAAAGTGGTAATAAAGGTACGCTCATTCTTCTCAACACGGGCATTGATTTCACCTAAGAGGTCATCAATCTGTCCCATTGTCGGACGGACTTCCACTTCAGGATCTAGAAGCCCTGTCGGACGAATAATTTGCTCAATCACTGTCTGAGTCTGTTCATTTTCATAATCACCTGGTGTCGCTGAAACGTAAACAATCTGATGAACGTGACTCTCAAACTCTTCACGACGGAGAGGTCGATTGTCCAAAGCTGATGGCAAACGGAAACCATAATTAACCAGCATTTCCTTACGAGAACGGTCTCCATTGTACATACCCTTGATTTGTCCCATGGTCATGTGACTCTCGTCAATCATGATTAAGAAATCATCTGGGAAGAAGTCGAGAAGCGTATAAGGAGGCTCACCTTCGCTACGACCATCCATGTGGCGTGAATAGTTTTCAACCCCGTTGGTATAGCCCATCTCACGGAGCATTTCGATATCATACTCAGTCCTCTGTTTCAAGCGTTGCGCTTCAAGCAATTTACCTTCCTTTTCAAAGACAACTAGTTGCTCTTCTAATTCTGCTTGAATCTTGGCAATAGCAACTTCCATATGGTCGTCATTGGTCACAAAGTGAGTCGCAGGGAAAATCGCCAAATGATCCACTTCTCCCAAGACCTGACCTGTCAAAGCTTCAACCTCACGAATACGGTCAATTTCGTCTCCAAAAAATTCTACTCGAAAGGCATGCTCATCACGAGAGGCTGGGAAAATCTCCACTACATCCCCACGCACACGAAATCTTCCTCGTTGGAAATCAATATCATTTCGCTCAAACTGGATGTCAACTAAGTTATTCAGGAGTTTATCACGAGAAATTTCAAGACCAGGACGGAGACTAACGACACTATCAGCGTATTCCTTGGGCGAACCCAAACCATAGATACAAGAAACGGAAGCTACGACGATAACATCATTGCGCTCCAGAAGGGACGAAGTCGCTGAGTGTCGGAGCTTGTCAATCTCGTCATTGACAGAGCTATCCTTTTCAATATAGGTATCACTAGAAGGGACATAGGCCTCAGGTTGGTAATAATCATAGTAAGATACGAAGTACTCAACAGCATTTTCAGGGAAAAATTCCTTAAATTCTCCATAGAGCTGTCCTGCCAGAGTCTTATTGTGGGCGATGACCAGAGTTGGTTTATTGACTTTGGAAATGACCTGACTCATGGTATAGGTCTTTCCTGTACCAGTCGCCCCCATCAGAATCTGAGCTTTTTCTCCCCCCTCGATATTATCAACCAACTGCTCAATAGCTTGAGGTTGGTCTCCTGAAGGTTGATATTTTGATACTAGTTTAAATTGATTATCTGTAATGCGATTGATCATAAGAATCCTCTCTCGATGTGCTATTCCTATTTTAGCATACTTATAGCATTTTCACGAAGAAAAGGACGGACCGAAGTCACATCCTTTCATTTTCTTTCTTTAATTGATAAGCGATATAGATAATCAGCAGTAACAAGACTAGACTTGTCATGATAGAACCTTCTATGCCAAAAGAACCACCTGATAGCCAGCCTTGATTGCCTTGTGGTAAAAAGGTCATCAGAGACGTTCCTGATGGTTGACCACTAACTAAAATCCCAAAGAGATTGCCCTGAGCAAAATTCCAGGCTCCATGAATACCTGCAACACCCCAAACTGTATCAGTTTTGAGAAGGTAAAGAGCCATGGCAACTCCGAATAAAAAGAGATTCACTAGAGATAGAGGTGTGAGACCCGAATTGCCCATATGAAGCAGGGTGAAGAACATGCTAGATATAAGAACAGCAAGTTTTAGATTGGTTCTTGAGGCCAATTGTGGAAGGAGCCAAGCACGGGATACCACTTCTTCTGCTGTCCCCTGTAAAATCCAAAATGGGATAGTAAAGACAACAAAGGCAAGCGAATAAGGATTCAAGTGAATGGACTCAAAACGATATTGCCCTAATGCTACTAAACCTAACAAGGTCAGAAGAAAAAGTGCCAAACCTAATCCAAATCCTTTCAGAAGACTGCTGAGGAAATTTTCTCTATAAAATCCTAAAGTTCGAATAGGTCTTTTCTCAACTTTTCTAGTCCATCTGAACACAGTGTTGAGAATAAAACCAAAGGCCAGCAATTCTAAAATTAAACGAAAATCACCTGTTTTATCCGTCAAGCTCTGATGCAAGGTCTGCAAGTACGTTGCAAGATTTTGACCAGCCTCTCCAAAATTTCTAGCAAGTCCGATGAGAGCTAACAAGCTAATACCATATAAAGTATAAGCCACAAACTCTCCTATAAAGACAAAAACAAAGGCTAACAAGGGGCTTGTGTATATATTTAAACTCATTTGAGAAGCTTGGAAGTCTTTAAATATTCTCTTGTTCTTCATATTCTTGCCCTCTTTTCTTCTACTATATACTATTATTATAACACTTCATAGTAGCAATTCAAGAAAGAAAATAAAAAAACGATGTTACATTTTCTAACACAAAAATATAAAAAATTTGCCTTTTTTTACTTTTTCTGATATAATGGGAAAATATTCGGAAAAGGAGACTAAAAATGAAGAAAAAATTTCTAGCATTTTTGCTAATTTTATTCCCAATTTTCTCATTAGGTATTGCAAAAGCAGAGACGATTAAGATTGTGTCTGATACCGCCTATGCACCTTTTGAGTTTAAAGATTCAGATCAAACTTATAAAGGAATTGATGTTGACATTATCAACAAAGTCGCTGAGATTAAAGGCTGGAACATTCAGATGTCCTATCCTGGATTTGATGCAGCGGTCAATGCGGTTCAAGCTGGTCAAGCTGACGCTATCATGGCAGGGATGACAAAGACTAAAGAACGTGAAAAAGTTTTCACCATGTCTGATACTTACTATGATACAAAAGTTGTCATTGCCACTACTAAGGCACACAAGATTAGTCAGTATGACCAATTAAAAGATAAAACTGTTGGTGTTAAAAACGGAACTGCCGCACAACGTTTCCTTGAAACAATCAAGGATAAATACGGCTTTAGTATTAAAACATTTGACACTGGTGATTTGATGAACAACAGCTTGAGTGCTGGTGCCATCGATGCCATGATGGATGACAAACCTGTTATCGAATATGCCATCAACCAAGGTCAAGACCTACATATTGAAATGGATGGTGAAGCTGTAGGAAGTTTTGCTTTCGGTGTTAAAAAAGGTAGCAAATACGAGCACCTAGTCACTGAATTTAACCAAGCCTTGGCTGAAATGAAAAAAGATGGTAGTCTTGATAAAATCATCAAGAAATGGACTGCATCATCTTCTTCAGCAGTACCAACCACAACGACTGCTGCTGGTCTAAAAGCAACTCCTGTTAAAGCTAAATACATCATTGCCAGTGATTCTTCTTTTGCACCTTTTGTTTTCCAAAACTCAAGCAACCAATTTACTGGTATTGATATGGACTTGATTAAGGCCATCGCTAAAGACCAAGGTTTCGAAATTGAAATCACCAACCCTGGTTTTGATGCCGCTATCAGTGCTGTTCAAGCTGGACAAGCTGATGGTATCATTGCTGGTATGTCTGTCACAGATGCTCGTAAGGCAACTTTTGACTTCTCAGAATCCTACTACACTGCCAATACTATCCTTGGTGTCAAAGAATCAAGCACCATTGCTTCTTATGAAGATTTAAAAGGGAAGACAGTTGGTGTTAAAAACGGAACTGCTTCTCAAACATTCCTAACAGAAAATCAAAGCAAATACGGTTATCAAATTAAAACCTTCGCTGATGGTTCTTCAATGTATGACAGTTTAAATACTGGAGCAATCGATGCCGTTATGGATGATGAGCCTGTTCTCAAATATTCTATCAGCCAAGGGCAAAAATTGAAAACTCCAATCGCTGGAACTCCAATCGGTGAAACAGCCTTTGCTGTTAAAAAAGGAGCAAATCCAGAATTGATTGAAATGTTCAACAACGGACTTGCAAACCTTAAAGCAAACGGAGAATTCCAAAAGATTCTTGATAAATACCTAGCTAGTGAGTCTTCAACTGCTTCAACAAGCACTGTTGATGAGACAACTATCTGGGGCTTGCTTCAAAATAACTACAAACAACTCCTTAGCGGTCTTGGTATCACTCTTGCTCTAGCTCTTATCTCATTTGCTATTGCCATTGTTATCGGGATTATCTTCGGTATGTTTAGTGTTAGCCCCTACAAATCTCTTCGTGTGATTTCTGAGATTTTCGTTGACGTTATCCGTGGTATTCCATTGATGATCCTTGCAGCCTTCATCTTCTGGGGAATTCCAAACTTCATCGAGTCTATCACAGGCCAACAAAGTCCAATTAACGACTTTGTAGCTGGTACTATTGCCCTCTCACTCAATGCAGCCGCTTATATCGCTGAGATCGTTCGTGGTGGTATTCAGGCCGTTCCAGTTGGTCAAATGGAAGCCAGCCGAAGCTTAGGTATCTCTTATGGCAAAACCATGCGTAAGATTATCTTGCCACAAGCAACTAAATTGATGTTGCCAAACTTTGTTAACCAATTCGTTATCGCACTTAAAGATACAACTATCGTATCTGCTATCGGTTTGGTTGAACTCTTCCAAACTGGTAAGATTATCATCGCTCGTAACTACCAAAGTTTCAAGATGTATGCAATCCTTGCTATCTTCTATCTTGTAATTATCACACTTTTGACTAAACTAGCGAAACGCTTAGAAAAGAGGATTCGTTAATGGCAAAATTAAAAATTGATGTAAATGATTTACATAAGTATTATGGAAAAAATGAGGTTTTAAAAGGAATTACAACTAAGTTCTATGAAGGAGATGTTGTTTGTATCATCGGTCCTTCAGGTTCTGGTAAGTCAACCTTCCTCCGTAGCCTCAATCTTCTAGAAGAAGTCACTAGTGGTCACATCACTGTGAACGGTTATGACTTAACTGAAAAAACTACCAACGTTGACCACGTCCGTGAAAATATTGGAATGGTGTTCCAACACTTCAACCTCTTCCCACACATGTCTGTATTGGACAACATTACCTTTGCTCCTATTGAGCACAAGTTGATGACTAAGGAAGAAGCTGAAAAATTGGGAATGGAGTTGCTTGACAAGGTTGGGCTAGCAGATAAAGCTAATGCTAACCCAGATAGCCTATCCGGAGGTCAAAAACAACGTGTGGCCATCGCCCGTGGACTAGCAATGAATCCAGACATCATGCTCTTTGATGAACCAACTTCTGCCCTTGACCCTGAGATGGTCGGAGACGTACTAAACGTTATGAAGGAATTGGCTGAGCAAGGCATGACCATGATTATCGTAACCCATGAGATGGGATTTGCTCGTCAGGTTGCTAACCGCGTTATCTTTACTGCAGATGGTGAATTCCTTGAAGACGGAACACCTGATCAAATCTTTGATAACCCACAACACCCACGTCTGAAAGAGTTCTTGGACAAGGTCTTAAACGTCTAAACGCAAACTGTAAGGATTTCCTTGCAGTTTTTTTCTATCTCGTATTGGATTTTTTGATTTTTCGGAAAATTATGTTAGAATTAAATTTATGAAATGAGATTTCCTCATACCTAGCAAGACTAGGAATAAAAATAGAAATTAGGTAGCTAGATGTCATCTAAGGTTATTGTTACAATTTTCGGTGCGAGTGGAGACCTGGCTAAACGCAAGCTCTACCCTTCCCTTTTTAGACTATATAAATCCGGCAATCTTTCCGAGCACTTTGCAGTCATTGGAACTGCTCGTCGTCCTTGGAGCAAGGAATATTTTGAATCTGTTGTCGTCGAATCGATCCTTGATTTGGCAGATAGTACCGAACAGGCTCAGGAGTTCGCTAGCCACTTCTACTATCAAAGTCATGATGTCAATGATACAGAACACTACATTGCTTTACGTCAATTGCAGGCTGAACTAAATGACAAGTACCAAGCTGAACACAACAAGCTCTTCTTCTTGTCTATGGCACCTCAGTTCTTTGGAACTATCGCCAAACACCTCAAGTCTGAAAACATTGTGGATGGTAAAGGTTTTGAGCGCTTAATCGTTGAAAAACCATTTGGTACAGATTACGCAACTGCAAGCAAGTTGAATGACGAGCTCCTGGCAACATTTGACGAAGAACAAATTTTCCGTATCGACCATTATCTTGGTAAGGAAATGATCCAAAGCATCTTTGCAGTTCGCTTTGCAAACCTGATTTTTGAAAATGTTTGGAACAAGGACTTTATCGATAATGTTCAAATTACCTTTGCGGAGCGCTTGGGTGTAGAAGAACGTGGTGGTTACTATGACCAATCTGGTGCACTCCGTGACATGGTCCAAAACCACACTTTGCAACTGCTTTCTCTGCTTGCCATGGATAAGCCAGCAAGCTTCACAAAGGACGAGATTCGTGCTGAAAAGATTAAGGTCTTTAAAAACCTCTATCATCCAACGGATGAAGAGCTTAAAGAACACTTTATCCGTGGTCAATACCGTTCAGGTAAGATTGATGGCATGAAATATATCTCTTATCGTAGCGAGCCAAATGTGAATCCAGAATCTACAACTGAAACCTTTGCATCTGGTGCCTTCTTTGTAAACAGCGATCGCTTCAGTGGTGTTCCTTTCTTCTTCCGTACTGGTAAACGACTGACTGAGAAAGGAACTCATGTCAACATCGTCTTTAAACAAATGGATTCTATCTTTGGAGAACCACTTGCTCCAAACATTTTGACCATCTATATCCAACCAACAGAAGGCTTCTCTCTTAGCCTAAATGGAAAGCAAGTAGGAGAAGAATTCAACTTGGCTCCGAACTCACTTGATTACCGTACAGACGCGACCGCAACTGGTGCTTCTCCAGAACCATACGAGAAATTAATTTATGATGTCTTAAATAACAACTCAACTAACTTTAGTCACTGGGATGAAGTTGGTGCATCATGGAAGTTGATTGACCGTATCGAAGAGCTTTGGGCTAAAAATGGTGCTCCACTTCATGACTATAAAGCTGGAAGCATGGGACCTCAAGCAAGCTTTGACTTACTTGAAAAATTCGGTGCCAAATGGACTTGGCAACCAGATATCGCCTATCGTCAAGATGGTCGTTTAGAATAACAAAAAATCCTGCAAGTTTGTACCTTGCAGGATTTTTACTTCTAATTAGATTAAGCCTTCCAAGAGACCCTTCATAAAGTTTTCTGAATTAAATTCTCCAATATCATCGATTTTTTCACCAAAACCAATCAATTTTACAGGAATATTGAGTTCTTCACGGATGGCTAGAACAACACCACCTCGAGCAGTTCCATCAATCTTAGTCAAGACAATTCCAGTTAATGGCGTGATTTTTGAAAATTCTTTGGCCTGTACCAGGGCATTTTGACCCGTTGATGCATCAAGAGCCAAGAAGGTTTCATGTGGTGCTTCTGGTACAACACGTTTGATAATACGACCAATCTTTTCCAGCTCAGCCATGAGGTTGTCCTTGTTTTGCAGACGACCAGCGGTGTCAATCATAAGAATATCGATACCTTCAGCTACTGCTCGTTCCATCCCATCAAAGACAACGCTAGCTGGATCAGCTTTTTCAGGCCCCGTCACAACAGGAACATCAACACGACGGCCCCATTCTGCTAGCTGGGCAACGGCTCCCGCACGGAAGGTATCTGCTGCTACTAGCATGACTTTTTTGCCAGCTTGCTTGTAACGATGAGCTAATTTCCCAATAGAAGTTGTCTTCCCAACACCGTTCACACCGACGAAGAGCATAACTGTCAAACCATCTTGGAAATGGATTTGTTCATCGTAGTTGCCATCCTTTTCGTAGAGTTCAACCAATTTCTCGATAATGACACGGCGAAGTGCATCCGGCTTCTTAGCGTTTTCGAGTTTAGCTTCATAGCGAAGCTCTTCTGTTAGGTTAGAAGCGACCTGCACACCGACGTCACTCATGATGAGCAATTCTTCCAATTCTTCGAAGAAGTCTTCATCGACAGAACGGAAGTTAGCAAAGAAGGCATTCAAGCGTGCTCCGAAGCCTGTACGAGTTTTCTTAAGACTGCGGTCATATTTTTCCTGAACAGTTTCTTCTACTTGAGACGTTTCTGGTTCAAGCACTTCAGAACTATTTTCTTCTACAGTCTCTAGGAGCTCAGTATTCTCTTCCTCTGTGACTTCTTCTGAGTTTAGCAATTCTTCGACTTTTTCTTGATGAACCTCTACATCTGGCTCTGAATCCAGACTTTCTTCAACTGTATCTTGATTTTCCTCTTCTTGGAGCGCAACTTCTTCAGAACTTTCAATTTCTGCTTCTTCTTGAGAAACTTCCTCAGCTTCTGTATCTTCAGACAAATCAAGATTTTCCAGAGCTTCTTTTACAACTTCTTCGATTTTAGGTTCTTCTTTTTTTCCGAATAGACGGTCAAATAATCCCATATCTTAGTTCTCCTTTAGCACATATTCTTCGATAGCCCAGGCGACAGCCTCTTCATCATTGGTCATTGGCGTCACTACATTTGCGACTGCCTTGACTTCAGGAACAGCGTTTTGCATGGCAACACCGAGCCCTGCCCATTCAATCATAGAGAGGTCATTGGCCTCGTCACCACATGCCATGACTTGACTTTGGTTAATTCCAAGATGGCTGATCAGTTTTGCCAAACCTGTTGCTTTATGAACATTCTTTGGTGACCACTCTAGCAACATTTCACGTGACTTAAAGATTTCATATTGATCAAACAATTCTGGAGAAATCTCTTGAATGGCTGCATCCAAGGGTTCTTGAGCAAAGGCAGTCACGCATTTATTATAAGTCATTTGACTAGATAAGTCTGCAAAGTCAACTGGAACAAAAGTCAAAGCTGGATTGAATTTGGCATAAAGACTTTCTTGGTCAGATTGAATTTGATAAACAGTTCCTTCTGAGATGGCATCAAGAGGCAGTGATAATTTCTCTGTTTCCTCATACAAGCGTGCCACATCATCATATGAAAAGACTGTTTTATCAAGGATTTCACCTGTATTTTTCTGAACCAAACCACCATTAAAAGTAATGGTATACTCATCTTCGTGACCGTCAGTCCCTAGCTCATGGAGAAAGAAATCCATAGCTTTTAAGGGACGACCAGTTGTCAATACGACCTTGATACCACGATCACGCACAGCTTTCAAGGTTGCCTTGGTACGATCCGTCAGCCTTTTATCAGTAGTCAGCAAGGTCCCGTCCAAGTCCAATGCGATTAATTTTATATCTGCCATTATAAGCCCTCCATATAAGCTATAACCGACTGGTCCTTATGGTGACCAATCACAGTCTCTGCTAATTCTAAAATTTCTGGTCGTGCATTTTCAGGAGCTACAGGATGTCCCACAACCTGCATCATATGCAAGTCATTTAGATTGTCTCCAAAAGCCATAACCTGATCCATTGTGATGCTAAGTTTTTTAGCCAATTCAACAATGGCCACTCCCTTATCGACATAGTCCAGAACAATATCAATGGATTCAAAGCCAGTTGTCATGGCCTTAACACCAGGGACGTTTTCGTTTACCCAAGCTTCCCCAGCTTCTAGCGTTTCTTCTGTGAAGTTGGTTGTAAATTTGAAAATGTCATCTGTAATATCTTCTAGACTCGCTACTTTTTGGATATTTTCATTATAGTGCTGACTCACTTTTAAATAGGTCTCATCAACCGTATCTAGAACATAAGCTCCCTTTTTTCCCGTCAAGAGCAGTTTATTGATATCTACATAAGGTGAAGTTTTCAGCCTTTCAAAAGTCGTCAGATAAAAGTCACGAGACATGGTCGCTTCATACAAGTCCTGACCTTGATATTCTACCAAACTGCCATTTTCCGCGATGAAAATAATGTCATCACGAACATCAGCAAATAATTTTTCTAGAGACAGAAATCCGCGCCCCGAAGCCACCGCAAAGTAAATCCCTTTTTCCTTGTAGGAAACCAAGAGAGACTTGAGGCGGTCCATTTCAAAGCGTCCATTCTCATCTAGGAAGGTTCCGTCCATATCTGTTGCTACTAGTTTAATCATAAAATCTTTCTTACTCCGATTAGTAAATCTACCTTCTATTATACCATAGATGAGTAGAAAAAGGACGAGTCTATCAGCTTTGCTTCTCTTTTATCCTTCTCAACTAGCTAGTGCTGTTTCTATCTTTTAAAAAACTCGTAAAATTAAAATCGTGCAACTTTTTTCAGATACTTTTAAAAGATTGATTTCATAACCTGTTTCCTTTATACTGGATAAAAAGGAGAATAGTATGTCAGAAACAAATCACGAAATCGATTCAAATTTTGCAGGTCGTTTAAATATCCTGCGTGCTGGTGTTCTTGGTGCTAATGATGGAATTATTTCCATTGCTGGTGTGGTTATCGGGGTTGCCAGTGCTACCAGCAATATCTGGATTATTTTTTTATCAGGATTTGCAGCTATTTTGGCTGGTGCCTTTTCAATGGCTGGTGGAGAATATGTATCCGTCTCAACTCAGAAAGATACAGAGGAAGCGGCCGTTGCGCGTGAGCAGCTCTTGCTAGACCAAGATATGGAGCTAGCCAAAAAATCCCTCTATACTGCTTATATCCAAAATGGAGAATGTGAAACCTCTGCCCAACTCTTGACCAACAAGGCCTTTCTTAAAAATCCACTCAAGGCTCTGGTAGAGGAAAAATATGGGATAGAGTATGAAGAATTTACCAATCCTTGGCACGCTGCCATCTCTAGCTTTATTTCCTTTTTCCTTGGTAGCTTACCACCCATGCTTTCAATTACCATTTTCCCAAGTGATTACCGCATCCCTGCTACTGTCCTTATCGTCGGTGTGGCTCTTCTTCTCACTGGTTACACTAGTGCCAAACTTGGAAAAGCTCCAACCAAAACAGCTATGATTCGGAACTTAGCTATTGGCCTCTTGACCATGGGAGTTACCTTTCTGCTAGGATAACTTTTCAGCATTTAGAACATAAGAAATACCTCGATTTTGAAGTCGAGGTATCTTTTTTACATTTGGACAATCTTGCGATAACTTCTTGAAGTAATCATGAAAATCAGCACATAGGCGATAAGGAAGATAGCGCAGATAGACAAGGTCACAATCAACATCATATTCGTATCTATTACACCAATCACTTTTAAAATCAGACTAAGCATATGGTAGGCAAAGGCGAGATGTATGAAGGCAAAAAGCAAAGGAAGAAAGAAAACAGTTAAAACCTGTTTGTTAATGGTTTGCTTGATTTGCTTTTGATCTAAACCGACTTTCTGCAAGATAATAAAGCGTTCACGGTCTTCATAGCCTTCAGAAATTTGTTTGTAGTAGATGACCAGAACCGTTCCGACCATAAAGATAATGGATAGGAAAATACCGATAAAGAAGACACCACCAAAGAGGGCACTCATTTGAGCACTAGCATCTGATAGATTGCTACCATAAACATAGCTACCTTCCTTGTTTAATTGAGCATTAAATTGATTGAGGTATTTATCATATTCTTCAGCAACCTTGAGTTGTTCTTCTTCGCTGGCATTTACATTCATGCCACCGTAAAACTGATTATAGATAGCCGAATCTGGGAATTGATCCAAAAATGCTTGCAAATTAGGAACAACAAGGTAATTGTAATCAGCAGTCAAAATATTAAACTGATTTGGGACATGGTTGACAATGAAATCTTTAGTAAATTCTTCTTTGACAGAAAATTGATGATCGTTCAGAGTTAGAGTTTTCTGTTCTTTAACTCCCTCATTCTTTGCAAAGAGTCCGACCTCATTTCCTGATAGAGACAGTTTTTGACCAGTCATATTTTCATAATCTTTTTGGTCAAATACCATGAAAACTGTTGTGGGTTGGACACGGTTTTGTCCTTTTTCAAAAATAGTTAACTTATTTCCTTCTTGGTTTGCAACACCAAAGTAAGTGTAACGAAGCACTTCTTTCTCTTTAATATTATAACCTTTGTCACTTGCAAACTGGCTCAAGAGTTTGTCCAAATCTTCTTTTTCAACATTTTGCCCTGAAACCCCAAAATCATGAGGATTTAGAACTTTTTTAAAGCTTTCTGAGGCATTGAAAATACTAGTCGCTGCAGACATGGTCACCAAAACCATTGTTGACAAGATAGCGATAGTTGCTAGTCCAACCGCATTTTTCTTCATACGGAAAATCAAATTAGACACTGAGATCAGGTTATTTGGCTGGTAATAATATTTCTTATTTTTCTTCAACATTTGGAGGAAAACGGTAATCCCTGCGTTAAACAAGAGATAAGTTCCAAAGATAACCAGTAAAACAGCTAGGAAGAAGGTTGTTAAGGCTGTAAGAGGATCTTTTACCGTAAGGGCAAGATAATATCCAATCCCTAAACTAATCGAACCAAGAATAGTTTGTAGAGGTAGGAAACGACCTTTTTTCTCTCCGCTTGCTTTCTCACGCGAGAGCTGAAGGGCATTCATACGGGCAATTCGAAGGGAATTCAGGAACACGAGACCTAGGAAAATCAAACCAAAGACAACAAGTACTGTAATGACAACTTTCATCTGGAAAGTAGCGACTAGTTCTACCTTTAATTTCATCAGTTTGAGTAGGAAAGCGAAAATCAACTTGTCAAACAAGGCTCCAATACCGATACCTGCTCCAACAGTTAGAATCCCAAATACCACTAACTCCTTAAAGGTCATACTGATCAGGTGACGTTTCTCCAATCCCAACATGCCATAAATCCCCAGTTCCTTGGAACGGTTTTTCATGACAAAACTATTGGCATAGAGGACGATAATGGCTGACGCAAGGGTGACGACAAACATACCAAATCCTAGAGTAGCTTGAATCGTTTCCCCTCCACGAATTTCTGCAATCTTGGGATTGAAAGTTAGAGAGTAAAAGAGATAGGTGACAGTGACTGCCAAGAGAACAGCCAGCGCAAAAGGATAGTAGAGTTTGCGGTTTTTAATCAAGTTCGATACCGCTAACTTATTGGTTAATCGAAACATACTAATTCACCTCGCTTGCCATGACAGTCAAGGTATCAGAAATTTCTTGGAACATCTGACGTTCTGTCTTCTCTCCACGGTAGATTTGATTGTAAAGAATGCCGTCTTTGATAAAGAGCACGCGCTTGGCTCTGCTAGCTGCTGCTGTTGAGTGGGTTACCATGAGAATGGTTTGGCCGCGCTCATTGATTTCATCAAATACATCAAGTAAGGCTGCAGAGGACTTGGAATCAAGGGCACCTGTTGGCTCGTCCGCAAGGAGAATTTCAGGTTCTGTGATGATGGCGCGGGCTACTGCTACACGCTGTTTTTGCCCACCTGAAATCTCGTAAGGGTACTTCTCTTGCAATTGGTTAATTCCCAGATTCTCAGCTGTCACCACCAATTTCTTCATCATCTCCGTAATGGGTCTTCTTGACAAGACAAGGGGAAGCAAGATATTATCTTTTACAGAGAGAGTATCTAACAAATTAAAGTCTTGGAAGACAAATCCCAGCTTTTCACGACGGAAGCTAGAAGCCTGTGAATTTTTAATGGTTGCGGTGTCAGTTCCATTCAAGTAAACCTGACCACGAGTTGGTTTATCCAGCATAGCTAGAATATTGAGCAAAGTTGATTTACCAGAACCAGACTCACCCATGATGGCAACGTAGTCACCCTTTTCGACGGTAAAGTGAATATCCTTGAGGGCTTCTACTTGGTTGCCCTGAAAACGAGTTTTATAAATTTTTTGAACGTGTTTTACATCTAAAAGTGTCATGAGAATCTCCTTTCTTAATATCCCATCAAATGAAATGTTGCTTGCATCATAGCGCATCCCAGCTGAACACGCTCGATTTCTTTGTGACTTGGTTTTCTAGTTTTCTTATGTAAGATTTGTTTCATGATGTTACTCCTTTGTTCTTTATGAGTCTAGTTTACATCAAAAAAAGACTGCTTGCCATAACCTAACCTTACAAAAGAGACTTTAATCTTACATTTTTGTAAGATTGGGGGGAAATGTAGATATTTTATTAAAAATATTTTACCATAAAAAGAAAGCAAGAAGAAAACCCTTGCGGATACAAGGGTTCAAGAAATGTTAAAATAGATTAGTCGAATTCATAGACTAACAGTAAAATAACTGTTTCTACCTCACCAAAACCATCCATCATTTTCTTCAATGGCTTGGGCTTCCTTGCGTTTGCGTGGTCCTGTTCCGTACATTTCGGCTTCTATGTCTTCCTTGGTTGGTAAGATAGAGGCAAGAATGATGTAAATAATCACACCAATTCCAAAATTTGCCACGGTAAAAATAGCAAAGAGAAAGCGGACTAGGGTTACATCAAAATTCCACTTGTCTGACAGACCTGCCAGAACTCCTGAAATCATGCGATTTCGTCTCATTTTATAAAATTTACTGTTCATGATTTTTCCTCTTTCTACTAGGTTAGACACAGTATATCACGGGTAGGCTCGGCTTTCATCAGTCCTCAGGCTGATTTATTAGTAGCAATTTACCTCTACAAACTCCACAGCGATAGCGTACAGTATCAATCCTTCTCTTGCGATGATACCTTTGCTTGCAGAATTGACAACGATAAAGTTTGAGTGGTTTGGAGTGGCTATTTGTCAAGGAGGGTACAAAGCGTAATCCATCCACTGCTTTCAACAGTTCCTTAAAATCCCTATCCTTGTGTTGATAGCCCTTCCCTTGAAAATAGAGGTGATAGTGACAGAGTTCATGGCGAACAATTTTCCTAAAAACATCCAGACCCAGTTCCTGATAAACCTTGGGATTAAAATCCAAATGCCCATCTTTGGGGAAAAATCGCCCACCTGTCGAACGTAGACGCCTATTCCACTGAACATGATGGATAAAAGGTCTGCCGAAGTCTTCTAGTGAAACCTGCTTAACGTAATCAGTCAGTTTCATTTGGAGCGAGAAGCGACAGATTGACTTTTTCACGTTCAGTATCAATTTTCTTGACCCAAACCGTTACCAAATCACCAACGGATACCACTTGGCTGGGATGCTTGATAAACTTCCGACTCATATGGGAAATATGAATTAGACCGTCTTCGTGAATTCCAATGTCAACGAAGGCACCAAAGTCAACTACATTACGCACCACACCCTCTAGCTTCTGACCAACCACTAGATCCTTGATATCTAGGACATCTTGGCGAAGCACAGGTGCGTCAAAGGAATCACGGAAATCTCGACCTGGTTTGAGAAGGTCAGCAATGATATCTTTAAGGGTTTCTGGACCAAGTTCTAGTTCTTGCGCCATTTCCTTGACTGAAAGGGACTTGAGTTTGCTTTGGGCTTCTTCATTCAAGTCTGTAATGTCCAAACGTTTGAAAAGTTCCTTAACGGCAGCGTAATTTTCTGGGTGAACTCCTGTATTATCAAGGATATTGCTACTTTCAGGGATACGGAGGAAACCAGCAGACTGCTCAAATGCCTTGGCCCCCAGACGAGGAACTTTCTTGATTTGGGCGCGTGAAGTGATTTTTCCCTCTTCCTCACGGTATTTGACAATATTTTCAGAAATAGTTTTATTAAGTCCAGCGACATGGGAAAGAAGAGCTGGGCTGGCTGTATTGACATTGACACCGACTTGGTTAACCACTGTATCGACAACAAAGTCCAGACTTTCAGACAGTTTCTTCTGGCTGACATCATGCTGGTACTGACCAACGCCGATTGACTTAGGATCGATTTTAACCAATTCCGCAAGAGGATCTTGCAAACGACGGGCGATAGAAATGGCAGAGCGTTTTTCAACGGTCAAGTCTGGAAACTCCTGACGAGCAAGTTCGCTAGCAGAATAGACAGAAGCACCACTTTCATTAACGATAACATAGCTGACTTCAGGGAAATCTTTAAGAACTTCCGCCACAAAGGCTTCACTTTCACGACTGGCCGTCCCATTTCCAATGGCAATAATTTCTACACTGTATTGACCAATCAAGTCTGCCAAATCTTTCTTAGCTTCTTCTATTTGACGAACTGATGCTGGTTTGACAGGATAAATGACCTGAGTTGTCAGCATTTTTCCTGTTGCATCTACGACAGCTAGCTTGGCACCTGTACGAAAGGCAGGGTCAAATCCTAGAACCACGCGCCCTTTCAGCGGAGCAACTAAGAGGAGATTGCGCAGATTGTCAGAAAAGAGTTGAATAGCTCCCTCTTCTGCCTTTTCAGTTAATTCTGTCCGAATACGGCGCTCGATAGCAGGCAAAACTTTTTTCTTAACTGACTGTTGAACAACTTCATCAATATAGGTATTTTTTACCTTGAAACGAGCAGCAAAGAATGCAAGAATACGGTCCGTTGCATGTTCAAAACCGACCTTCAAGACACCTAGCTTCTCCCCACGATTGAGGGCTAAGGTACGATAACCTTGCATATTTCCAACCGTCTCAGAAAAATCATAGTAAATTTGAAAAACCTGCTTTTCATCAAGACTTTCATCCTTGACTTGAGAAGTGAGTTTAGAGTGTCTCAGCACTTCCTGATAAGTCATAGCACGTAAATTGACATCTTCCGATAAGGCTTCGACCAAGATATCAACTGCACCAGCCAAGGCTTCCTTCCCAGTCGCAAATCCTTCACAGACAAACTTCTCTGCCTCTTTCTCTAGGCCAGCTACATTCTGCAAAATCAAGCGAGCAAGCGGGAAGAGTCCGGCTTCACGGGCAATGGTTGCCTTGGTTCGACGCTTTTCCTTGTAAGGAAGGTAGAGTTCTTCTACGTCTGCTAATTTTTCGGCAGCTAAGATAGCTTCTTCCAACTCCTTGGTCAGCTTGCCTTGCTCTTGAATCTTAGCTAAAACAGCTTCCTTACGGTCGTTGAGATTGGTCAGACTTTTATCCAAGTCAATAATGGCCTTAATCGCCACCTCATCTAGACTACCAGTCATGTCCTTGCGATAACGCGCGATAAAGGGAATAGTCGCCCCTTCAGCTGTCAAACTTAGAACGGTATCAATTTGCTTTAACGTCACTCCCAAATCTTGGGAGATTTTTTCATATTTTTTATCCATAAATCTATTATACCATAAGCTAAACGTTTCAAATTACCTCTTACAATATTTAAAAACAATATGTGGGGAATAGATTTATATTCTATAGTGCAATAACTTGTACTTAGAGAGCATTACCTCCTTTTTTAACCACCCCATGACATCAAAAGTATTTAATGGATCAGACATAATAGCCAGTTCTGGGACCCGTATAGTTGAGAAGGTTTCAATTTAGAATTCTACTAGATTACAAAAGAATCTATGAGTAATTTCACTGTTTTTATTTTTTACAAAACGCTTTATAAAGCTATTTGTTGAAATTAACGAATCAATTTTCAGAGCAAATAAAAAATCGCAAGCCTGAGCCTTCGGAGGGGATAATCTTTTTTGAAATTTTAAATAAAAAAGGAGCATTTAAGCTCCCTCCTTTGAAATAACGGACACTTGGCTGGTCGGTGTACCCAGCATCTCAGATACCTTTTTCAAGGTGCGGCAGGAACCTTTCTGCCCTCAAATGTCTTTCGTTAATATTATTCTAGCACTATCTACTTTTTTTGTCAAGTTTTCTCAATCTACCAGACTTAATACGACTTTGTAACTTGTAATCTTGTAAACGATACATGGTCGGAACATAAAAGAAATCACCACTTTTATGTAACTTGATGGCAACAAGAACATTATCATCAAATCTTTTAACATATTCAAAACTAGCATCTTTCTCTCGTGGATTGACCCCAACGAAATCTGGATTATCTAGTATAAGTTCCAGATCTTCGATATGATGAATCACATCATTATGATGCCGTTTCAACATATGACTTCTTAAACCTTCTTTGTTAACCTTGATATCACTCGCTTCAATAATAATATTAAAAATTTCTTTTACTTCGTCGGTAACCTGACCGATTTTTTCGTGATTCATAATTTCCTCCGTTACTTCATAACTATTATATCACAACCATATATCAGGATATATCAAGCTCTATTATTCCTTAGATACTCAATTTTAACTTTTCCCTTTTCCTCAAAATAATAGTATAATAGAGGTAGAATTTAGAATCGAGGTACACCTATGGCTGTAAAATTTACAAAAACGGACGACTTGGACAAGATGTTTGAAGAGTTTGCGAAACTCCCTGATTTGAAACAAGTCACTTTCCCTGATGACAAAGAGAAAAAAGCCAAAGCAGAAAAGAAAAACTAGATGACTGCTTTCCAACAACTCCCATCTAGTGTGCTTCAGACTGGGGCTATTTTTCTCTCTATAATCATTGAAGCCCTACCATTCGTTCTGATCGGAAGTATTGTTTCAGGACTGATTGAGGTTTATATCACACCTGAAAAAGTTTATCATTTTCTCCCTCGCAATCGTTGGGGGAGAATCTTTTTTGGGACCTTCGTTGGGATACTTTTCCCTTCTTGTGAATGTGGAATCGTCCCCATTATCAATCGTTTTCTGGAAAAGAAGGTCCCCAGTTACACGGCTGTTCCCTTTCTCGTAACAGCACCTGTTATTAATCCTATTGTCCTCTTTGCAACCTATTCTGCCTTTGGCAACTCCTTCCATGTCGCCCTGTTACGAGCTCTTGGTTCCATTCTTGTAGCTGTGATACTTGGGATTTTTCTAGGATTTTTCTGGAAAGAACCGATTCAAAAAGAAAATCGTCTAGCTTGTCATGAGCACGATTTTTCTCACTTAAGCTCTGCAAAAAAGATTTTTCAGGTCTTTGTGCAGGCCATTGATGAATTTTTTGATACGGGACGTTACTTGGTATTTGGCTGTCTCTTTGCCTCTGTTATACAGGTCTACGTTCCGACACGCATTTTAACTTCTATCAGTGCAACCCCTCTTTTTGCCATCCTACTCTTGATGATTCTGGCCTTTCTTCTTTCGCTCTGTAGTGAGGCGGATGCTTTTATCGGTGCTTCTCTTCTCTCAAGTTTCGGTTTGGCACCAGTTCTGGCCTTTCTTGTGATTGGCCCAATGCTGGATATCAAAAATATTCTCATGATGAAAAATTACTTGAAAGCACGATTTATCAGTCACTTCATAACGATTGTAACTCTGGTTGTTTTAGTCTATTCTCTCTTGATTGGAGTCATCCTATGATTCGATTTTTAGTTTTAGCTGGCTATTTTGAATTGACCATTTATCTCCATTTGTCAGGCAAATTAAACCAGTACATCAACATGCACTATTCCTATCTGGCCTATATTTCCATGGTGCTTTCTTTTATCTTGGCTATTGTTCAATTGTATATCTGGATGAAGCAAGTCAAAACCCACAGTCATCTGAACAGCCGAGTGGCGAAGGTGACGAGTATTGCTCTTCTGGCCATTCCAATTGTCGTTGGTTTAACTTTTCCAACTGTTAGCTTGGATTCTCAGACCGTTTCTGCTAAAGGCTATCATTTTCCGCTATCAGAAGGAACGGATCAAGCCATTCAGACCAGCGAAGGGACGACAAGCCAATATTTGAAACCAGATACCAGTTCTTATTTTTCAAAAATAGCCTATGAAAAGGAGATGCGAACGGCGGCGGATAAATACTTGTCCCAAGATAGCATTCAGATTACGAATGAAAACTATATGGAAGTCATGGAAGCCATCTACGACTATCCAGATGAGTTTGAGGGCAAGACAGTCCAGTTCACAGGTTTTGTCTACAATGACCCCAGTCATGCCAATAGCCAATTTTTGTTCCGCTTCGGCATTATCCACTGTATTGCAGATTCAGGTGTCTATGGATTGCTGACCAAGGGAAATACTCGTCAGTATGAGAATAACACCTGGATAACAGCCAAAGGAAAACTGGTCAATCACTATCATAAAGAACTTAAACAAAACCTCCCAACCTTGGAAATCGAAAGCTTTACAAAAGTCGATAAACCAGAGAATCCATATGTATATCGCGTGTTTTAAAAAAGTAGCCTGGAAAGGGCTACTTTTTCTATTTAGAAATAAGAATCTAAAGTATGGAAAATTTTATATAAAACTCCGATTTCCTACTCAGCATCCTTCCAATTCCGAGCAATTTCTTCATCTTTCTGGAGTTGGTCTACCAGTTCTTCAACGGAGTCAAATTTGACCATTTCACGGACACGGTCTAGCCAGTAGACAATAACTGTTTCACCGTAAATATCATCTGAAAAATCAAAAATATTGACTTCAAAACGTGGCTCTTCTCCATCGAAAGTAACATTTTTCCCGACACTCGCCATTCCACGGTATCTTTTACGCTGCACTTCGATATCGACTACGTAAACACCATCTGCTGGCATATAGGTTCGATCTCTTAAAACTAAGTTTGCTGTTGGGTAACCGATAGTCCGTCCACGAGCATTACCATGAACAACCATTCCACGTGACGGTAGAGGAGTTCCAAGCAAATGACCAGCTTCCCTGACATCCCCATCAAGAATAGCTTGACGAATACGAGTAGAACTAATTTTCCCCTTTTCATCCTCAACAGGTGGAACAATGATGATTTCTCCATCAAAATAGTCCTTCAGATCATCTGCGGTTTTCTTATCAGAACCAAACGTGTAATCGAATCCTGCTACGATAATAGCTGGTTTTAATGCTCTAACATAGGTATCAAAGAACTCTTGACCCGTTAAACTAGCAAATTTACTACTAAAGTCAAGTAAGAAAAGAGCCTCTACTCCATGCCATTTCATCTTATGTTCTCGTTCTTCATGGCTGACAATATGAAGCATTAATTCTGGCTGGTACGGTTGCAAAGCAAGCTTAGGGGACTCTGTAAAGGTCATCACGACAACTGGAAGATAATCTTTCATTGAAGCCTTGCTAGCTACTTCAAAAAGCTTCTGATGTCCCTTATGAATACCGTCAAAATAGCCTAATACAAGAACTGTTTTATCAGGTACTGCGATGTCTTTTTCATTTTTTATAGGTACTGTTGTAATCATGAAACTATTATATCATAGAGAAAGCCTTTTCGCTAAAAGGAAAGCCCAAATGTCGTTTTTTGCCCCTGAACTGACCTTAAAAAATCATTCAAGATGTTAGTTTTAAAAAATAGCATCCCCTAAGAGATGCTATCGTTTGGTAACTAGTCTACTGTTTCTTCCAAATCTTTTAACTTAACCGAAACAATTTTTGAGACACCTGACTCTTGCATGGTCACTCCATAGATGGAATCAGCCGCTGCCATGGTTCCTTTACGGTGGGTTACGACGATAAACTGGCTGTCCTTGTCAAATCGATTGAGGTAATCTCCAAAGCGTTTAACATTAGCTTCGTCCAGCGCAGCTTCCACCTCATCCAAGATGACAAATGGAATGGTCTTGACACGAATAATGGAGAAAAGCAAAGCAAGAGCTGATAAGGCTTTTTCACCACCACTCATCAGATTAAGAGACTGGATTTTCTTGCCTGGTGGTTGAACAGAAATCTCAACCCCAGCTGTCAGCAAGTCTCCTTCAGTCAAAATGAGATCCGCCTGACCTCCTCCAAACATCTGCTTAAAGGTCACTTTAAAGGACTGACGAATAGCTTCAAAGGTTGATTTAAAGCGTTCCTTAACCTCATCATTCATCTCTGTAATGGTCTCAAGGAGCAGATTTTTCGCTGACAAAATATCATCTCGTTGACTATTTAGGAAATCCAGACGGTTGTGTACTTCTTCGTACTGGTCAATAGCTTCTATATTGACAGGACCTAGTGAGCGAATAGCCTTCTCTAAATCTTTAACCTCTTGCTCTGCCAGATTGAGGTTTTCAAGTTCATGTGCCTTTTCTAGAGCTTCAGTATAGCTAATCTGATACTGGTCTGTTAATTGACTTTGTAGATGGCGCAAGCGCTCGCTAACCTTTTCTTTCTTTGCTTCAGCACGAGTTTGCTTGCGAATCCACTCTTCATTCTGCTGGCGGGCCTGTTCCAAATGACTGGCAATATCATCCAGCTGACCTTCTATATCATCCAATTCAAACTGCTTGCGAATCAAACCTTGTTGGAGGTTTGTTTTCTGAGTTTTGGATTCTTCGGCCTGCTGGGCTAGAAGCTCCGTATCAACCTTTTCAAGATTGTCAACTTTTTCTTGAAGAAGGCGCTGGATTTCCTCTTGTTCGATATCTAA
The DNA here is from genome assembly GCF_027497975.1 of Streptococcus sp. SM5. Classification (NCBI taxonomy): domain Bacteria; kingdom Bacillati; phylum Bacillota; class Bacilli; order Lactobacillales; family Streptococcaceae; genus Streptococcus; species Streptococcus sp. SM5. Next base: position 147,077 of record NZ_JAJNSC010000001.1, read on the forward strand.
ATTGTCCAATTCCTTGCCTAAGCGCTCAATATCAGCTAGTTCATAACGTTTTTGCCCTTGCAGTTCTGTCTTAAGCAAGCGAGCTTGCGCTACCTGTTCTTGCAAGTTCTGATAGCGTTCTTGGATGGCGTTTTTGTTAGACTTAATCTCTTCAATCTCAGCTTCCAGATTTTGCTTTTCACTGGCGATAGTAGTAAGGCGCTCTTGGCATTTTTCCTTATCCGTTTGCCAATCTCCCTCAGAAAGACGATTTAATTCTTCTTCTTGGAGTTTCCAAAGAGTTTCCAGTTCTTCAACTTGCTGACTGGTCTGCTGATAAGCGAGCGACAAGCCTTGCTCCTGAATACGGGCCTGTTCTCCCTGAGATTTGATGGCTTCTAATCTTTCTGTCAATCTAGCCATCTCATCTTGCAAGGCCTTCAAACTCGCTTCATCTGTACGCAAGCTTGCTTCTTCTTCAGCAATTTCTTTTTGTAATTGTTCCAGTTCTGGCTTGATGAAGATACTGTTGTTCTGGCGATTAGCTCCACCTGCATAGGAACCACCTGTACGCAGCTCTGTCCCATCCAATATCACCATACGGACCTGGTAATGAACTTGTCGAGCAGCTGCACGCGCGTGTTCTACAGTATCAAAAATAGCCGTCGTAGCTAGCAAGTTCTTGAAAATAGCTTCTAGTCTCTTATCAAAGGTCACCAACTCATCTGCCATGCCCAGAAATCCCGGACTTGCAGCGATAGCATCTTGATTCTGGCTAGAAATCGTACGCGCCTTGATAGTCGTCAACGGAAGGAATGTCGCACGACCGGCTCTATTTCGTTTAAGGAAATCAATAGCCTTGGTTGCCGCGTTTTCATCTTCCACGATGATATGCTGACTGCTGGCTCCAAGCGCAATCTCTAGAGCAGTTTGATAATGAACATCAAAGGTCAGGTGTTCACTAACTGCACCAATAATCCCACCAAGGCGGTCTTTTTCTTGGAGAACACTCTTAACACCCGCGTAAAAGTTGCTATGATTTCTCAGGATATTTTCCAAACTTTGAGCTCTGGCCTGCTTGTTTTTAAGACTGTCCAGACGGTCAAAGAGTTGACTTTGTTGAACTTGATAGGAAGTTTTCTGCTCTTCTTGCTCCTTGGCAATAGCTTGATAGTCAGCCAATAATTTCCGAACCTGCTCCTTGGCAGTTTCAAGCTCAGCCTCTTGCTGACTAGCCTTCTCTTTAGCTGAAGCCAGTTGTTCTTTGAGCTTTTCTAGTTGGTCTGCTTGTTTTTGAGAAAGCTGACGACTATTTTCCAACTCATTCTCGATGCGTGTCAGTTGGTTTGAGACATCCGCTTCTTCCTGTAAAAGCGCCACAAAGCGTTCACGTAAGAGCTCAATCATCTGATCAGGATCATCTGAAAAAGCTAGTAATTCAGCTTCTAAACGATTGAGTTTTTGATTATTTTGGATTAGATTGTGTTCTAATTGTGCCAAGTTCTCTTCTTTTTCAGCCTTTTCCTTACTTAGAACCTTTCTCTTATCTTCCAAAGTAACCAAACGTGCTTGTGCTTCCTGTTGATTCAGAGCTACTTGCTCAGATTCCAGTTTCGATAAGGCTAATTTTCTCTCTAAATCACTAATTAGACTGGTCAAATCCATCAAACTGCCCTGGTCTTTGGCCATCTCAGCCTGTAAATCTTGACGTTGCTTCTTGAGATTCTGATTTTCTTCTTCTAATTTTTCACGCTTTTGGTAATAGCTCATCAAGAGTTCCTGAACCTGTGCCAACTCTTCTTCTGTCGACTCTAGTTCAGCCTTATTTTCCTTGATTTGAGCAACGAGCACGTCTAAATAAATAGCCTTGCGTTGACCTTCCAAGTCTAAAAACTTACGGGCATTCTCAGCTTGCTTCTCAAGAGGCTTGATTTGATTATCCAACTCGTAGATAATGTCCTCTAAGCGGTCTAGATTATCCTGAGTTTGTTGCAGTTTACTCTCTGTTTCTTTTCTGCGAGTCTTGTATTTTAAAACCCCAGCAGCCTCTTCAAAAATGGCACGGCGTTCTTCAGGCTTGGAGTTGAAAATCTCCTCAACCTTGCCTTGTGAAATGATAGAAAAAGAATCTCGTCCCAAACCTGTATCCAAGAAAAGATCATGAATATCACGCAGACGAACTTTCTTGCCGTCAATCTTATATTCGCTATCTCCGCTACGATAGATATGGCGTTCTACCCTGATTTCTTGACCTGCGTCCTTGATAAATCCGTCATTATTATCCAGAGTCACAACTACAGAAGCATAATTGAGCGGTTTGCGACTTTCAGTTCCAGCAAAAATGACATCCGGCATCTTGCCGCCACGGAGACTCTTAACACTTGACTCCCCCAAGGCCCAACGCAGACTTTCTGTAATATTCGACTTTCCAGATCCATTGGGTCCAACGACTGCCGTCACACCTTGGTCAAAGACAACCTTGGTCTTATCTGCAAAAGACTTGAATCCCTGAATTTCGATTTCCTTTAAATACATGAATCCAGCCCTTTCTCGACGGCATTTTTGGCAGCTTCCTGCTCTGCTAATTTCTTAGAACGACCTTGACCTTGACCGATGCTCTTGCCTTCAACCAGAACTTCTACATCAAAGATCTTATCGTGAGCAGGACCCGTTTCAGAAATTACCTGATAACGAATAGCCACATCCCCATTGACCTGAAGTAACTCTTGGAGATGGGTTTTGTAATCTGTAATCATCTCAAACTCGCCTGCTTCAACCTTAGGAATCATGACTTGATAAATAAATTCCTTGACCTTGGCCACATCCTTGTCCAAAAGGAGGGCACCGAGAAAGGCTTCAAAGGCATCACCAAGAATGGTATCACGATTGCGACCACCCGATTTTTCTTCCCCCTTACCCAGCTTGATAAATTGATCAAACTGGCAATCACGCGCAAAACCAGCCAAACTCTCCTCGCGGACAATCATGGCACGGAGTTTAGACAAGTCACCCTCAGGTTTTTTAGGATATTTTTTATACAGATATTCTGAAATCAATAACTGTAGAACAGCGTCTCCTAAAAATTCCAAGCGTTCATTGTGTGAAATTTTTAAGAGGCGGTGCTCATTGGCATAACTCGTATGAGTAAAGGCAGTTTCCAATAAATTTCTGTCTGCAAATTCGATTGCAAAATGATTCTTTAGTACAGTTTGTAATTCTTTCATACCAACCTCTTTCTAACTGATAACAGTCCTTTTTATTATATCAAAAAAAGCCCCCTGAGTCACTTTAAAACGGGACTGGAGGGGATTTAGGCATTCTTTAAAATAAGATTTTCAGTTTTATACTCAATGAAAATCAAAAAGCAAACTAGGAAGCTAGCCGTAGGCTGTACTTGAGTACGGTAAGGCGACGCTGACGTGGTTTGAACTTGATTTTCGAAGAGTATTAGGGGCAAATTTGAGGCAGGATAAAGAAAAAGCCCTATTAAAGGCTTTTTTAGGATGTTTACATCCACCCTGAGGGAATCGAACCCCCATCTCAAGAACCGGAATCTTACGTGATATCCATTACACTAAGGGTGGAAACTTGTTTTATTATAACAAAAATTTGCTCTAATAACAAGTTTTTTTCTAGTGAGGTAGCCCGTCTTAGTGGGACGCATCCCCATTCCAGATGGAGTTTTTAACGATAACATAATCAACGTGTTTAAGGTCAGCAACCTGACGTCCACCTGCATAAGAAATAGCACTTTGAAGGTCTTGTTCCATCTCAGTTAAAGTGTCTTGCAGGTGACCTTTGGCAGGAAGCAAGATGCGTTTTCCTTCGACGTTTTTATAAGCACCTTTTTGATATTGTGAAGCTGAACCGTAGTATTCTTTGAACTGTTCACCATCAACTTCGATTGTTTTCCCTGGACTTTCGATGTGTCCTGCAAAGAGAGAACCAATCATGACCATGCTGGCACCAAAGCGGATAGACTTGGCAATATCACCATGAGTACGAATTCCACCATCAGCGATAATAGGTTTACGTGCAGCCTTAGCACACCAGCGTAAAGCAGCTAACTGCCAACCACCTGTACCAAAACCAGTCTTGACCTTGGTGATACAAACCTTACCAGGACCGATTCCAACCTTCGTAGCATCTGCTCCAGCATTTTCAAGTTCACGCACGGCTTCTGGTGTTCCCACATTTCCAGCAATGACAAAGGTATCTGGCAATTCTTTCTTGATGTGTTGAATCATAGAAATCACGCTATCCGCATGACCGTGAGCAATATCAATCGTGATGTACTCAGGAGCATCAGCCTTGAGCTGGCTAACAAAATCATACTCATAGTCCTTAACACCGACGGAGATAGAAGCAATAAGGCCTTGATCGTGCATGCGTTTAATAAAAGGAATGCGTCCTGCCTCATCAAAACGGTGCATAATGTAGAAGTAACCACCTTTAGCTAGTTGCTCTGCTACATTTTCATCCAAAATCGTCTGCATATTCGCTGGCACAACAGGTAGTTTAAAGGTGTGATTTCCTAGAGTGACACTTGTATCTGCTTCTGCACGGCTTTTAATGACACATTTATTTGGAATCAATTGAATATCTTCGTAATCAAAAATTGGAAATTCATTTAACATATCGATGTCTCGTTTCTTTTGTAATGACCTACCTATGCTTGCGCATCTCTACGCCTTTTCCGACGTTTCCTTAATTAATTATAAATCAAAGTACAGATTTTGTCAAATAATTTTATAAATTAAAATATAATGTTCGGATTTTTCTTGCGTAAATAGAAAAAAGAGGGGAAATTGTTTTCTCCCCACTTCTTCTACATTCTAATAATACTCCCCCTGACGGTAGTCCCATGAGTTAAAGGTGTCTGACAGGTGCATCATGATTTTATCAATGTCAAGCCCTTTACGGATTACAACTGGTGCTGGTGATGTTGAACGAGCTCCTCCTTGTTCTGGGATGAGTTTGCCGTCTTTATCAACCATAGAGACCATCACACCTTGCTCATAGCGAGTTTCAATCGTTTTGTCAGGCTGGATAGAAGCAACGTAGTCATCTGCCTCAATGACAAGGTCCACTGCCCCTTCGATACGTTCTCCAATACCATCTACTTTACCACGGTTTCCTTTTCCAGATGGGTTGGCTGATGAGGCATAGACCATTTTACCTTCTTCCCAAAGTTTAGCAGCCAACTGTTCACCAGCTTTACCAAACTTGATGACAAAACAGCTAGTGCCACGAACGTCTGTCATAAGTTCTTCTCGGCCATCACCGTATGCTTTGAGTTTTTCAAAAGCTTCTGGTTTCCAAGGAAGGATACAGCCAAGGAGAATATCTTCGTCCCAATGTTTTTGGTAAAAGGCTTCAATTTCTGGGTTGAGTTGTGCTAAAGTGCGAAGTTCATCCATGCTACCACAGAGAACCACACCTGGTTTGTTACGGTTACGTTCTTTGGCTTCAAACTTACGTTCAAGACCAGCCTTATCGCTAGTCATGATGATGTAACCAACTTTTGTAGGGCAAACGATACATCCGCCCTCACCTTTTAAAATGTCATAGCCTTCTTGTGAAAGTGTTCCGTTCCATTGAATGTGTTTTGTCATAGTTCTATTTCCTTTTCTATTTTTCTTCTAATCCTGCCAGTATGCTGGTCGTTGTTTTTCATAAGCAGCAATCAAATCTTCATACTGCAAAGTAATACCGATATCATCCAAACCATTTAAGAGCTTGTGTTTCCATTCACTATCGATTTCAAAAGTGAATTCTCCAACTGGTGAGATGATTTTTTGTTGATCCAAGTCCACAGTTACCTGGTCACTTGGTTTTAGCTGGGCCAGTTTCTCTCTAACCTCTCTGGGCTGTACAATAGGCAACATGCCATTATTGAGTTCATTATTGTAATGAATATCACCAAAAGACCCTGCAATCACAACTTTAAAACCATAGTCTGCTAGAGCCCAAGCTGCATGTTCCCTCGAAGACCCTGCCCCAAAGTTATCCCCTGAGATGAGGATAGTTGCTTTACGGTATTCAGGCCGGTTAAAGACAAAGTCAGGATCCTCAGTATACTTGTCATCCAAATAACGCCAAGCATACATGAGATACTTACCAAAACCTTTTTTGTCAATCAACTTTAGAAACTGCTTGGGTAGGATTTGGTCGGTGTCAATGTTATCATTCATGAGAGGAACAGTCGTTCCCGTATAAACTGTAAATTTCTCCATATCCTCTCCTTACTGAGCTTCTGGCATTTGCCGAACATCTACGAATCGCCCTGCGATAGCTGCCGCAGCTGCCATGGCTGGACTGCAGAGATGGGTCTTAGCGCCAAATCCTTGTCTGTCCTCAAAGTTCCGATTGCTGGTTGAAGCACAGTGGACACCATCAGGTACCTTGTCAGGATTCATCCCTAGACACATGGAGCAACCTGGGTCTCTCCATTCAAAGCCAGCATCTAGGAAAACCTTATCTAAGCCCAACTTCTCAGCAGCTCGTTTGACAGGACGAGATCCTGGAACCACGATAGCCGTTAAATTAGGAGCAATTTGCTTTCCTTTGACAAATCGCGCAGCCAGCTGTAAATCGCTGAGACGAGCATTGGTACATGAACCGATAAAGATATAGCCTAGTTCAATATCTGCTGGCTTTTGACCTGGTTCCAAATCCATATAATTGTAGGCTCTCTCATCATTCATGTCCTTAATTTCTGGGAAGCTACTGTCAAAGTCAACACCCATAGCAGGATTGGTTCCCCAGGTAACCATAGGAGCTAGGTCTGAGACATCCATCCGGATAACCTTATCGTAAACGGCATCATCATCACTGACAATTGTTTTCCAATCCGCCACAGCCTCTTCGAAGTCCTCTGGAACACATTCCCGTCCCTTAAGATAATCATAGGTGGTTTGATCCGGGTTCATGATTCCCATCTTAGATCCAAACTCGATGGACATATTGCAGATGGTCATTCGCTCTTCCATGCTCAGTGCATCAATAGCCTGTCCACGATATTCCACAACATAACCAACACCACAAGCAACGCCGTATTTAGCAATTAAGGCGAGAATGAAATCCTTGGAATAAACTCCTTTTTGAGGAATACCAGTGAATTCTACCAACATTTTCTTGGGTTTGACTTGCCAGAGGGTTTGAGTAGCAAAAACATGCTCAACTTCACTGGTCCCAATTCCAAAGGCGATTGCTCCGAAAGCTCCGTGGGTTGCCGTATGGCTGTCCCCACAAACGATGAATTTTCCTGGTTGAGTTCTTCCAGTTTCTGGTCCAACCATGTGAACAATTCCTTGTTTTTCAGAACCATGGGCCGCATGTTCAATCCCAAACTCCTCAACATTTTCAGCTAGCTTATCAATTTGCGCCTTGGAAATGACATCTCGAATATCGTAGATATTGACCGTCGGGACATTGTGGTCAAAGGTTCCAAATGTCAAGTCTGGTCGTCTCAATCTGCGTCCTGCATCTCGTAGTCCTTGAAAAGCCTGAGGGCTGGTCACTTCGTGGATATAGTGCTGATCCACATACATGAGTTGCGGCTGCCCCTCTTCTCCTGTGACGACATGACGGTTCCATAATTTATCAAAAATCGATTTTCCTGCCATCCATTACCTCCAAATAAAATATAAGGCTACTAGTGTGGACACCATCCCGAGAAACCAAACTGTTTTAAAATACCATTTTCGAGTCTTGTGGTGAAAGATGATTCCTGCTAGCCAGGCACCAAAACCACCACAAGTAAAGGATAAAATAAGTAAGATTTTCTCAGGGATGCGCCAAGCTCTTCTCCTTGCCTTGGATTTGTCAATACCATAAATCAAGAAAACCATGACATTCCAAATCAAAAGGACTAGAGTAATTTTTTCGTCTAACTTCATAACCTTGCGATAATAGCTTCCGTCATTTCCTTGGTCGAAGCCTGTCCTCCTATATCTCTCGTTAAAATTCCAGCTGCTAAACTTGCCTCAACAGCACGCTCGATACGCTCTGCATCCTCATAACGTCCGAAACTATTTCTCAACATCATGGCAACTGATAAAATCATGGAAATAGGATTGGCAATTCCTTGACCTGCAATATCAGGCGCTGAACCGTGAATAGGTTCATAAAGACTTGGTCCATTTTCAGAATGACTGGCTGATGGCATGACCCCAAGTGTACCAGATAGGACGCTTGATTCATCAGATAAAATATCTCCAAAAAGATTCTCCGTCACGATGACATCAAACTTGGCAGGATTGGTAATCATGAGCATGGCAGCTGAGTCTACCAGCTGGTGTTCCAAGGTCACATCTAGGAAATCCTGTGCGACCTTCTCAGCTACTTTCCGCCAGAGTTTTGAAGTCGCTAGAACATTTTGCTTATCGATACTAGTAACGATTTTTCTGCGATTTCTTGCAATTTCAAATGCCTTACGAATAATCCGCTCTATTTCTTCATAGCTGTATTCGTTGATATCACGCGCTTTCCGCTCTTCAAGGATATGATCCCCAAAGTAAATCCCGCCTGTCAACTCCCGCACAACGACAAAATCTACACCAGCAATTCGTTCTGGTTTTAGTGGTGACAAATGCTTGAGACTCTCAAAAATCTTAACAGGGCGAATATTAGCATAGAGATTTAGTTCCTTACGGAGAGCCAGCAAGCCTTGTTCGGGCCGGACCTCTACTCCATCATACTGAGGACTACCGATAGCCGCTAGGAGAATGGCATCTGCTTCTCTACATGCTTTGAGGGTTTCACTAGGTAAAGGATGGCCTGCTGCATCAATTCCTGCACCTCCAAAAGGTCGTTTGTCTATTTCATAGTCAAAGCCTGTTTTTTTAGCTATAGCTTCCAGAACCTCTAACCCAGCATCCATGATTTCTGGGCCGATTCCATCCCCTGCCAGAACTACTATTTTCTTTGTCATAGCTTTCTCCTTTACACACTAGGCATATCACGATAGGAAACACTGCGTCCCATCTCACCAGCATTCTCTTTTTGAACAAAGGTATTAGCATTGATGTAGGCAATAGCAGATGCTTTCAGTACATCGAAATCAAGCCCTGCTGCATTAAAGATGGTTTCTGTATCTCTGTTTTCAACAGTGACCAAAACCCGAGCTTGGGCATCAATTCCATCTGTCACAGCGTCAATAGTATAGGACACCAAGCGGACGGATTGGTTAAAGAACTTATCGATAGCGTTAAAGATTGCTTCAACAGAACCTTGCCCTGACGCATTGAAATCAACTTTCTCACCATCCATATTGGCTAGGCTAACGAGTGCTTCAATGTCATTATCTGCATGAGTTTGAAGTTGTAAATCATCAAAGTGGAAGCCTTCTGGATTTTCAACCATGGTTCCAGCTACCAGAGCACGAATATCTGCATCTGTGATTTCTTGTTTCTTGTCGGCCAATGCCTTGAACTTAGCAAAGAGTGGTTTGATATCCTCTTCTGTAAAGTCTAAGGCCAGTTCTCTTAGTTTTTCAACAAAGGCATGGCGACCTGACAATTTTCCAAGTGGGAGGCTGTTACTCTTGACACCGACCAATTCAGGGGTGATGATCTCATAAGTAAGAGGATTTTTAAGGACTCCGTCTTGGTGAATACCAGATTCGTGAGAGAAGGCATTGCCACCAACTACAGCCTTGTTTTTAGGAACTGGAATACCAGAGAAGCGAGAAACCATTTCTGACGTATTGATGGTTTCATTTAAAACAATACTAGTTTCTGCTTGATAGTAATCTTGGCGAATATTGAGGGCTACTGCAATTTCTTCCAAAGCAGCATTTCCAGCTCGCTCCCCAATACCATTGATGGTTCCTTCGACACGTCCTGCTCCGTTCTTGACAGCAGCAAGGCTATTAGCTACTGCCATCCCAAGGTCATCGTGACAGTGAGGTGAATAGATAATCTGACGATCTGTCTTAACATTCTCAATCAAGTATTTGAAGATAGCACCATACTCTTCTGGTGTGGTAAATCCTACCGTATCAGGAATATTGATATAAGTCGCACCTGCATCAACCGCTGTTTGAACGACTTGTAAGAGGAAATCCAACTCTGTTCTGGTCGCATCCTCAGGAGAGAATTCGACAACCTCAAACTTGGAACGTGCATAAGAGACATGCTCCTTAATAGCTTCTAGAATCTCTTCCTTGCTCTTATTGAGCTTATACTTGCGGTGAATGGGACTAGTAGCGATAAAGACGTGAACCTGTGGATATTTGGCATCCTTGAGGGCTTCGTAACAAGCATCAATATCAGACTTGACAGAGCGGGCCAAACCAGTCACTGCCGTTTTCTTCAAGGTCTTAGCAATCTCCTGAACTGCCGTAAATGAGTCTGGACTAGCCGCTGGAAAACCAGCTTCGATGGCTGAAATGCCCCATTTCTCCAGCTGTCTTGCAATGGCAATTTTTTCCTTGATTGAAAAGTTAACACCCGGTGTCTGTTCTCCATCCCGAAGGCTGGTATCTAGAAATTCAACTGTTCTCATAAGATTTCCCCTTTTCCAAATGTGGTTTTAAAAAAACATCTCGCTCAGAAACCCAAGCGAGATGTTGATTCACTCCCGCTTGGTAAGCCAAACAGGACTAATGCTTTTTGCACTAGCCCGAGTACCTCAACAACAAAGCGAATTGATTAAACTTAGCTGCTTTCATGTTTGACTTTCTCCTTCGTTTGATATCTTGTTTAGTATTTTAGCATAGGCAAAAGTACTTGTCAAGAAAAAATCCAATATTTTCTGAAAATTTCTTCAGTAGAGAATATTTTGCTAATTGAAAGTTCTTGAAAAATATTGAAATGTTTCATTTTTTAGTGGTTAAATTCCAGCTTCTTTCTATCAATTCCAGTACTTCTTCATCTGATAAAGTATCATCAAGCGCCACACTAATCCAGTAACGTTTATTCATATGAAAAGCTGGATAAATGCCGTTTTTTGAAAGTAAGTCAGCTACTTGGTCATGTTTGAGGTTGACTGCTTCCACCTGTCCTTCTCTGCCCTTTTCCAGCTTATCCCAAGAGATTTTCATCAAGACGGCATACCACTTTTTATTTTCTTCGTGTCTTAACACTGCTGTATCAGGCGATTTCTCCCACAAATACTCCAACTGATTTCCATACTTTTCCTGAACCTGAAACATGGTACGCTTAGTCTGAGGATAGATAAAATCCTGTACCTCAAAACAAGCCTTCCGAATCTGGTAGAGAATCTCCAAACAAGCCTCACGGACACTTGCAACAAAACTTCCTTTAAAACTTTCCATATGAACTTGAGGATAGAGGTCACCAGTCTCCTGGTCAAAGACTTGAAAACTCACATTATCAGTAGTGATGGACACAGTCATGACAAAGTCACCCTGCAAAATTTGGCAACTATAGATCCACACTCCACCATTTTCTACAAAACCATAATCATGAGCCTTTTCTTGATTAAACTGATAGGATTTAAAAATTTCAAACATAAGTGAAAACTGCTACCCAAAGCTAGCAGTTCCTTTCTATTTTTTAAAAGACAACCTTGGTTCCATGTAATTGTGTCACGCCTAGCTGATCGATAAAGGTTTGACGGTTGTCAAGGTCAATCCCCCCACCTGGTAGAATTTCAATTTTACCTTTAGCGTGCTCCAAAATTCTGTGATAGTGAGCAAAACGTTTTTCTAAGGAGTCGCCAGACACACCAGCGCGAGTTAGGATACGAGTGACTCCAGCTTGACTAAGCCAGTCAATAGCTTCCAGTTGATCATCATCACTCAATTCATCAAATGCCATATGAAAGACAATTTCCATTCCTTTTGACGCAGCTATCAACTTCTCCAGATTAGGCTCATCCAACTTTTTGTCAGCAGTTAAAGCACCAAATACAACTCCTTGACTTCCAGCCTGAGCAGTCAAGCGAATGTCTTCTAGCATAATAGCAATTTCTAGTTCATTATAGACAAAGTCACCACCACGTGGACGAATCATAGTCATAATGATCGTATCATAGTTAACTGCCAGTTCAACCGCTGCCTTAGTCACTCCATAGCTGGGTGTTGTCCCACCAACTGCAAGATTATCACAGAGTTCGATTCGACGAGCTCCAGCCTGCATCGCTTTTTCAAGTAAGGTCACATTTTCAGCACAAAATTCATAAATCATTTGATTCTCCTTGAAGATTACTTTAAATTTATTATATCATATTGTTGTGAATATGCTTTCAATTTTATCAAGGCAAATAACTACTATTTTAACTATTCTTTGTCTGGAATAACCTTAAAGAGATAATAGGTGATAAAGATGGTCAAAGCACCCAGACCGATTTTGACTGGTAAAAGAGGTGCAAAAAAAATGGAAATTCCCATCAAGATGTAGATAGATACGATGATTTTTTTCTTTCGTTCACGCGCAATAGACTTAGTCTCGCGAAAATCAGCTACATATGCTTGATAGAGCTTGGTATGATAAAGCCAGTCTTCGAAACGCTTGGAACTTCTGGAGAAACAAGCAATAGACAGTAAAAGAAAAGGTGTTGTAGGCAACAAGGGTAAAACTACCCCAACAAGAGCCAAGGCCAGTGATAAGAAACCAATTATTAGATAAATAAGACGCATAACTACTCCTAATTAAAATAATCTTCTTCTAGTTTCGCATACAATGGTGAATTTTGTCAAGCTCCAACCAGAAAGAGCCTGAAATTCACTTTCAGGACTCTACTCTTATTTAATCTTTTCTTCCTCGTAGTCACCCTTGCTACAAACAACCTGCTTGCCACCACCACGGACTTTTTTCTCCATGAGGAAGTGTCCACATTTTGGACAGTCACGACCAACAGGCTTGTCCCAAGAAGTAAATTCACAGTCTGGATAGCGATTGCAACCATAGAAGAGGCGGTTACGTTTTGTTTTACGCTCAATGATTTGTCCCTGATGACAACTTGGACACTCTACACCGATTTCTTTCACGATTGCTTGGGTATGACGGCAATCTGGGAAATTGCTACAAGCGTAGAACTTACCAAAACGACCAAGTTTAATGACCATTGGACTGCCACACACTTCACAATCAAATCCAGCTGGTTCATCCTTGATTTGGATTTTTTCCATTTCTTCTTCAGCCTTGGCCACTTCTTTAGAGAATGGTTTATAAAAGGCGTCAATAACACGTTGCCACTGCTCTTTTCCAACCTCGACATCATCCAGTTTGCCTTCCATTTCAGCTGTAAAGGTCACGTTTACGATATCTGGGAAATATTCAACGATGAGCTTGTTAACAATTTCTCCCAACTCTGTCGGTTCAAAACGTTTGGCTGCAAGGCGAACATAATAACGTTTCTGAATAGTTTCAATGGTTGGTGCGTAGGTTGACGGACGACCAACCCCATTTTCCTCCAAGGTCTTGATCAGTGTCGCTTCAGAATAACGAGCAGGCGGTTGAGTGAAATGCTGCTCTGGTTTGCTATTCACCTGTTTGACCACATCTCCAACAGCCATCTCTGGTAACATCTTATTCTTGTCAGAATCATTGTAAATGGCAAGATAACCATCAAACTTAATCTGACTACCATTAGCAGCAAATTGGACCCCATTTTGAGACAATTTAACGGCCATGGTATCAAAGACAGCAGCTGTCATCTGACTCGCTACAAAACGATTCCAAATAAGAGTATAAAGCTTGAGCTGATCCTTGTCCAGATACTTAGCAATACTTTCAGGTGTGTTAAAGACACTAGACGGGCGAATAGCCTCGTGGGCATCCTGAGCTCCTGAAGCATTTTTGACCTTGCTACCATGCTTAGAATACTTACTACCAAAACGGTCCGTAATGAAGCTTGCTGCCTCATTTTGCGCTACAGGACTGATACGAGTCGAATCGGTACGCATATAGGTAATCAAACCTTGAACACCAGAACCAATATTAATCCCTTCATAAAGCTGTTGGGCAACCATCATAGTCTTTCGAGTACGGAAGTTAATTTTATTGGCAGCGTCCATCTGCATGGATGAAGTGGTATAGGGTAAAGGAGCATTGCGTTTGCGCTCTTTCTTATCTACCTGATCCACTGAAAAATCTTTACTAGTCAGACGAGACAAGACTTCCTTGACCTCATCATTGCTAGTCAGTTTCAGCTTTTTACCATCCACTCCATAGAAGGAAGCCTGAAATTGCTTGGTACCCTTTTTAAAGACACCATCAATTGTCCAATATTCTTCTGGCTGGAAGGCATTAATTTCATTCTCACGATCAATGATTAACTTAAGCGCAATAGATTGAACGCGACCTGCTGACAAGCCCTTCTTAACCTTCTTCCACAAAATAGGCGAAATCGAATAGCCTACCAAGCGATCCAAAACACGACGAGCCTGTTGGGCATCAACCAAGTCCATATCAATCTTGCGTGGTTCTTTAAATGCATTTTTGACTGCATCCTTGGTGATTTCATTGAAGACCACACGGTTAGCATCATTTTCATCCAAGTTGAGAATATGAGCCAAATGCCAAGAAATCGCTTCTCCTTCACGGTCCGGGTCACTCGCCAGAAAGACTTTATTAGCTTTTTTGGCTTCTTTTTTCAAGTCATTGATAAGAGGACCTTTTCCTCGGATATTGATATATTGCGGTTCATAATTATTTTCAATATCGACTGACATACTGGATTTCTTCAAATCACGGATATGCCCGACACTGGCTAAAACCTTGTAGTTTCTACCTAGATATTTTTCAATCGTCTTGGCCTTAGCAGGCGACTCCACGATTACTAGATTTTTTTTAACTGTTGATTTTTTCTTTTTTGTTGCCGTAGCCACAGTATCACACCTTTTCAAAGTAATAAACTTTATAAAGTGTAAACCATTTTGCCATAACTGTCAAGACTTAGCTCCTATATATAGAAGAAAAGTTTGTCTAGTAAGCGGACTTTCTTCTTATACTCAATGAAAATCAAAGAGCAAACTAGGAAGCTAGCCGCAGGCTGTACTTGAGTACGGCGAGGTGAAGTTGACGTGGTTTGAATTTGATTTTCGAAGAGTATTAAAATTCAAATTCCGCAAGAACATCTTGCCCACTGGTGACCAATTTTGCTCCTTCCTGAATCAAATGATGGCAACCGTCTGATAATCCATCTAAAATGCTACCAGGAATAGCAAAGACATCACGCCCTTCTTCCATTGCTCGCTCACAGGTAATGAGACTACCTGAACGCATCTTAGCCTCTGCTACAATCACACCACGGCAAAGTCCAGCAATGATGCGATTACGGGCAGGAAAATGAAATTTCAGAGGTTGTTCACCAGGTCCATACTCACTGAGAACTAGATGATCATTTCCGATGTAGTCTTGCAAGCGTTTATTGGCTTTAGGATAAAACACATCCAGCCCTGTTCCAATCACTGCAATGGTTTTGCCACCATTCTGGAGAGCTGCCATATGAGCTGCTGTATCAATGCCCTTAGCAAGACCACTTACAATAACCAGTTCATTTTCCAAGCCCTGAATAACTTTTTCAACTGACTTAGCTCCCTGTTTGCTACAAGCACGACCACCCACAACCGCTACCTTAGGAAATTTCAAGAGGTCCAGATTTCCCTTGTAAAATAAAAGCACAGGTGCATCGTATATTTCACTTAGATCCCAAGGGTAACAGTCGTCTAAAATAGAGAAAGATGGAAACTTTTGAAACTCCTTCTCCAAATGCGCATCGTCTATCTGAAAATAACGTTCCGTAAAAACAGCTGGATTTCGGCAACCTGATATATCTGCAATATCGCCCAATAAAAGTTCTTGATCAACATTTTCACCGTATTCTAGCACTTTCAAAACCTGTTGATTGGTCAAACCTGATTTTTTTAACTTATAGATTTCATAGTTTGTGATTTTCATAAATAACTCCATTTCTTTTTCTACTCATCTATTTATTCGTAAAAAAATCAAAAAAACATCCGACTATTTCAGTCAGATGTTAGAATCTTTAATTTTCGTTTTTAAGAATTTCTTCTAATTTGTGATAGTCTTGGACGCTATCAATATCATAGATGCTATTGCCTTCTAATTCTTCAACATAGACATCTAGCTCTTTGATATTATCCTTAACCATATTGTCCCAGTAGAGATCAACAAATTCACCACTTGCATAAGCCTTATCGATAAAGCCGACAATTTTTTCTGCAGTTGGAGCATCCCAGAAAGATACACCACTAAGAATACGACCTGCCTTGCTATCAACAATAATGTCTTGAACCTTGTAGTCATCTCCATAGACCAAGAACCATTCGTTGGTACAATCTTCACGATAAACACTAAAATAAGTCGAACGAGTCAAATCATTACGGAACATATTTTTAAAGAGATAATTATCGGCATCAATAACATAACTGTTGGCCAATTCTTCTTTTACAAGATAGAGAGAATAAAAGTTATTGTAGGCAGCGTATTTATCATTGAAGACAAGGCGAACCCCATATTTTTCTTTCAAGTAATCGAATTGTTCTTTAAGGTAACCAACAATGAAGATGTCATTGATTCCTTTTTCTTTTAAAAACTCAATTTGGTATTCAATCAAGGGTTTTTGATTAACCTGAACCAAGGCTTTAGGAGTATTTTCAGTCATAGGACGCAAGCGAGTTCCCAATCCCGCTGCTAAGATAATGGATTTCACACGAATCTCCTTTATTCTTTAATAATAATATAAACTCCAGCAATAACGACAAGTGACGTAATAATTGTCAGCATATCTAGCGGTGCACCCAAGAAAACAACTGCAAACAAGACTGTCCATACTACATAGCTCACATTCAAGCCTGTAGCCTTGACTGGTTGCAAGCGATTGATAGCGATATAATAAGCCAAATAGGAAATCATATCAAAGGCTGCAAAGACAATCATAAGACTTAACAATTGTCCATTGGCCACTTCTGCAAATGACTGATGAGAGAAGAGCACAATCACAAGATAGGACAAGAATGAAGTCACTTGACGAATCAAGAGGGCTTCGATTTCACTCAATTCACTTTCCATGGCAAAAGAGCTAAGAACACTTTCGCTTCCCCATGCAATAGCACAAACCAAAGCACAGAGAATCCCAATGTAGTAGGAATTGACCTGTTCAACCATATAGGTCTGAGCAACTATCCCTCCAATAATTAAGACAATCTCAAATACAGTATTTTTTGAAATCTTGTGCTTTAAAAAGAAGAAAGCCAATAAAACCGAAATCGCAGGGTAAATAGCCGACACAGATGAAGCTAAGGAACTTCCGATATACTTAACCGCATAAAGATTGGCCTGCATACCGATAGGGCCTGCTAGCCAGGCTCCGATGATAACACTAACATTGCGAATATTTAAGAAAATTGAGAGACGAACTTTTCCTTCTTTTACCAAGAGAAAAGCTAGTAAGATAAAGATACTCAAGAAATCGTGAGCAGCGGCCACCACAAAGGGAGACAAATCTGTAAAAATCGAAAAGATATAAGCACTAATCGTTAGACCTAACCCCCAGAAAATACCTGAAAGTAGACCAAAAGAAACTCCACTTTTATTTTTCATCTGAACCTCCATAATAGGCCAAACCTTTAACAGCTCTTTGGTAACGATTCACACCATAGTCACCAAAATCTGCGCCTTGCTCTTCCTTATAGACAGTCCATAGACTCCAAATAGTATCTTGCAAAATTTTATAGATCGCAATCTTTTCACAAGAGACAGGTGTTTACTCACTCTCATAGTGAGACAATAAGGCTTCTTCCTCTTGACGAGTGAATTCAGACTCTAAAAAGAAAGCAGCCAAATCCCACATTGGATCGTTCATTGATGAATATTCCCAGTCAATCAGATAAAGTCGTCCTTGAGGTGATTCGATAAAGTTTTCAGGCACCAAAACGATATGACAAGATTTTCTGTCAACACCTAAGTCAGCTAGTCTTTTCCCTAAAGAGAAGACTGCATTTCGAACAGCTTCATAGTTGGCATAAGGGATTTTTTCCTCAATCAAGGATTCGTATTTCTTGATTTCTTCGAAAGGAGCAAATTCTCCTCTTAATTCCTTGCCAGAAGCATGAATGGTTTGTAAAATTGGAGCAATTTCATCAAATTTGGTCTTGATTGTAGTTGAATCAAGCGTAATCGCAGATTCGATATACTCATTTACTTTGAAACCAACTTCAATATCAAAAAGATAATTTTTTACATCTAAGTCTAAATCCTTTAGTAGTTCAAGATTGTACTTTTCATCTTGACGATTGATCAGCTTTTCTGTCCCTTTACCAAAGAATTTAACAATATATTGCTTATTTGTTGTTTTGGCCAAATAGTTTTGATTGGTCATTCCCCCCAGTTGTTCAACACTGAGGACTTACTCTTCTGCACTAAGTAAGGAAGAAATTTTTTCTTTAATAATTTTCTCCACAATTAACCTCCAGCACTTATACTTCCCACTTAAACACAGTTTTAAAGGCTGTATTTAAATCGGTAGCAAAGACACGGTGAATATCTTTAATTTCCCTTACAGGTTCTTCTAGATAAAGGATATTTTTAAGACGATTAGCGAATTTCTTGACTTCCATCATTTGGATTGCATTTTCAAAATCAATGCGACCAGAACGAGAGGAACCAACCAAGAGCAAGCCTTTTTCTAAGGCATCGCGTGTATTGATATTAACTTTATACTCGCTAACTCCCATCATAAGGATCGTTCCCTGAGGACGAATATAGCGAATCAAATCATTAATAGCCGGTCCAGTACCATCCCCACCACAACACTCAAAAGCATGGTCAAAGGCCAAATCTTCAGGAATATTATCAGTGATATAGCATTCTTTGGCAAATGAGAAAAGTTCCAATTTTTCCCAATGACGACCAATAACCACAATCTCTGCTTCTGGCAAAGTATAGTTGATAATATTGGCAACCACAAAAGCTAAACTTCCATCTCCGATAACGGCGATTCGGTCCCGCTTGCTATGAGCAAGGGTCAATAAGCGATTCATGGCATGCATACCGACACTAACGAACTCTGTAATCGCAGCAACCGTATCTTCAATAGCATCATAAGCCACCACACGGTCTTTAGGGAGAGAAACAAACTCTCGCATAAAGCCATCAAATCCACTAGACAAGAAATGGATCCCTGTCATGTAGTTCTCATAGAATTCTTCATCACTCTGCATAGGAGGCTGATTGGGAATCATGACAACTTTTTGACCAACTTCATAGGTTCCTGTCGGGTCAGAAATAACGGTTCCACATGACTCGTGAATCATTGCCATTGGAAGCTTTTTATTCAAAATCTTTGGATCACGTTTTCCTTGGTAGTAACGCTGATCCGCATGACAGACCGCCATATAATTAGGGCGGATGAGGATATGATTCTCTTGGTCAATAGCCTCTTCCTGATATTTGACATTGATAAACTTAGGCTTTGTTAGTTGGTAAATTTGATTAATCATTTTATTACTCTTCCTCAATCATGCTTTTTGCAATCTTCAAATCTGTTACTGTAGTAATTTTCAGATTTGAATATTCACCCTTAGCCAAGGCTACATCTTTTCCTTTGATTACAAAGATTTTACATGCATCTGTTAAGATTTCTTTCTCTTCGGCAGAGAGAGAACCGTAAAGATCCATGAAGTCCTTGCAACGGAATGTTTGAGGTGTTTGTCCTTGATAGAGGTGAGCACGATTTGGAATATCTGTAATAAATTGACCGTTAGTACTTTCAACGATAGTATCAACCGCTTCTACCACTGTGTCCACTGCGTCATGATTTTGAGCAAGTTGGATATTGTCCTGAATCATGCGAAGCGTAATAAATGGACGAACAGAATCGTGGGTAACAACGATGTCCTCTGGAGTAAGCGGACGATAAGCATCAATGGCTTCAATGATTTTCTCAATACTCGTATTACGGTCAGCACCACCTTTTGTAATGATGATACGATCTTTATGAAGAGGTAGATATTTATCTACAAGATCCTCTGCATGGGAAACCCAGTCTCCATGAACCCCAACCACAATTTTTTCAATACTTGGTTCCAAGACAAATTTTTCAATTGTATGAACCAAAATAGGTCGATCACCTAGCTCTAAAAATTGTTTTGGCAAATTACTGATTCCCATACGTGTGCCAGTTCCACCGGCAAGAATTCCTGCATAAATCATCTATTTTCTCCTTTGTCTTACTAAAAAAACTTATTCTCTCTATTATACCACAATCTAGTCCTATCATAAAAGAAATACTAGTCATCCCGTTCTAGAATAGGAGGATTAAGCAGTTCCATTATTCAAAGAAACTAGTCCATTTCTAGTAGTGACTAGGAATTCAATAGTCATTACTAATAAATGGCTGTGAAATTTTAGAGTTCTTCAGAATAATATAGTTTTCTTAAAGAAAGCTTAAATTTATATTTTCTTAATACAAGAAAAAGCTAGGAAATGATAAATGTCCAATAGAGACACACTTCCTAACTTCTTATTTTTAGTAAAACTCACCAGTCTTAATCTTTCTTATCTTGATTTTCAGTTCCTTTAACTGCTTTTTTAAATTCAGATAGCATTTTACCGATTGACTCTCCTAGTTCAGGCAATCGCTTTGGTCCGAAGATCAAGAGAGCTCCTAAAACAATAATAATCAATCCTGGTGCTCCGATATCACGTAAGATTCCCATTTCTCTCTCCTTTCTGCTTGCGTTTCATAATATGTTTGCTGATAGCAATACTCAATTCATAGAGTAATATCAAGGGGGCAGTCATTGCCAAATCGCTGACAAAGTCAGCTGGTGTCAAGATGACTGCGAGTACCAATAAAATAAAATAAGCATATCGGCGATAAGCAATCAATAATTCTGGTCCAATGAGTCCAATTGACGTTAAAAAGGCAATGATAACTGGCAATTCAAAAATCAGAGCCAAGGGCAAGGTCGTTTGAAAAACAAAGGACAGATAATTTTGAGCTGTTAACTGTGTTTCAAATAGTCCTTCTCCTAGCCCTAATAAAACCTGAAGTAAGGCTGGTGTTACAAAGTAAAAACCAAAAGCCAGTCCAACTAGAAAACAAAGGAAACTAGCTGGAATATAGGCAAAAATTACTCTAGCTTCTTCCTTTCTTAAACCAGGTTTGATGAAAGACCAAATATGATAAACTGTATAAGGTAGGGTGATGGTAAAGGCCATCAGACTAGCCAAACGTATGTATATCCATAAAATATCATTAGGACCTAAAACAATCAACTTTTGCTGAAAAGCTTGGGTCACATACTGGTAAATCTGGTCTGCAAAAAGCAAGGAGACACAGAATACTAAAAAGAAGCAAATGACCACTGCCAATAATCTCTTTCTAAATTCTACCAGATGTTCAACGATTGTCAATTCTTTTCTATCCATCTATTTTTCACCCTGTCTGAAAGTGACAATCAAGACAATAACAACAAAGACTAGCTGGCTAACCAAACCTTCCCAACTTGGATAAATTCCAAGTAAGTCGATTGTTAGAAATCCTGTCAGCAAGTGATTTGGTACCATATTAGTCAACTGAAGAGCGTGGACACTAACCCCTAGCATCTTGAATGCCAAAGCATAAATCATCCAAGTCAAGATAAAGAAGACCTTATGAGGCAGGAAGAATTGACTGGCCTTGTTCATCACAATAGCAATAATTACCAGAACCAGCAAGGCAAGGGAAATTCCCAAGACAAATTCAAAGCTGGAAATTCTTGGTAAAATCCCAACATAAAAGAGAATGGTTTCTGCTCCCTCACGGAAAACAGCTAGAAAACTGAGAGCAAACATGGAAATAAAGGAGCCTGTCTTGGTCACTGTTTCCATTTGTGACTCCATAAAGGCATTCCATTTTTTGACCGAGGATTTGCTGTGGAGCCAGATTCCAATCAAAATCATCATAGCAACTGCAAAAATCCCAACTGCT
Organism: Streptococcus sp. SM5; assembly: GCF_027497975.1. Classification (NCBI taxonomy): domain Bacteria; kingdom Bacillati; phylum Bacillota; class Bacilli; order Lactobacillales; family Streptococcaceae; genus Streptococcus; species Streptococcus sp. SM5. The sequence goes on from NZ_JAJNSC010000001.1 coordinate 168,965, forward strand.
CCTTCGATGATTTCACGATTGGATCCTGATGTCACTGCTGGAAAAGCAATTTGCAGGATGAAAGCAATAACCAGACTTGCCATGATCCCTGTGATAGCACCACCATAAACCCACTTGAGCCCTTTACGCATCTTGGCTGCTTTCAAGGTCGTTACCAAGGCCATAACGATTAAGAGAGCCTCTACCCCTTCTCTTAGGAGAATCAGCATAACATCAAAGGCATTGTAACGTGCACTAGTATCAATCTGTGATAAATCTGCAATCAGTTTTTCTAATTTTTCTTGGTAGTCCTTCTCACTTCCCTTAACCATAATCACAGGGCTTTCACTTTCCACTCGAGTATAGAGGGAAGGATTGGTTGTGCTGACAGAACCCTCAATCGTTGGCCAGATAGTGATAAATTCCTTCATACTAGCTACTCCTGATGATTGGTCGCCAGCTTGGAATTGTTCTAGAGCCTTCTTCAAAAGGGCAATACCGTCTTTAAGATTCAAATCAGAAGACGTTGCTACTACTTCTTTTCCGCTTACAAAATCATCAATAGCCTTTTTTAAGTCCTCAAAGGAAGTCTGGATCGAGTTAAAATCTGTAGGCTCGGTTTCCATGCTACTACGTAGGAAGGAAATAGCTGTTTCAACACGTCCATAATGGGCCGTACTATTGTCACGAACCACACTTTCATTGATAGTCCAAGTGGAATTCATTTTCTTAAAGGCTTCTCGCACTTTTTCCAAATCTTTGGAGGCAATGGCCTGCTCCAATGCTTCAAAACGAGGACTTAGACGGTTCACCAATTTTTCCTTTTCCGCATCTAAGTCAACAGGATTTTGTTCTTTTTCAAAGGCTAATAAGGCTGAAGAAAGTTGAGTGAGTTTGTCTTCAGTAATCTCTCCTGATTGTACTAACTTTTCCTTAACGACTTTACCAGCCTCAGAATTACTGTCTTTTACTCTTTCAAAGTCTGATGCCATCTCTGCAACGAGTTTCTGTGCTTCAGACTGATTGCCATTTTTAACCGCTTTGGACGCATCTGTGATTTTCACAAAGTAAGAACTTAGACTCTCTTGGGCACCTACTGGGGAAAGAATTAAAAATAACAAAGCTAAAACCAAGAACCAGCTTCTAGCCTTCCAATAATTTCTGACCAATGTAGCCTCCTTTCTCCACACCACCAAAGCAAGCAAAGAGTCCACTACCGATGTGAGTGATATATTCATTCATCTTATCAGTAGCACCTAGATTGGTTTGAACCTTGACAAAGTTATCAGGATCCTTCTGGAAAGAAATGAAGAGCAGACCCGTATCAAACTGGCCAGTCTTTTCATCAATCCCATCTGAGTAAGAATAAGAACGACGTAAAAGGGGCTTGTCCACTTCCTTGGCTAAACGAACATGCGAATCATCTGGCAAAAGACTCAAATCCACTTCATCAAACTCATTTTTCTTACCGAAGGGAGCACCACTTTCCTTATAACGGCCAAAAGTATTTTCTTGTTCTTCAAGACTAGTACGGTCCCAGGTCTCTAAAAACATCTGAATCCGACGAACTGCCATATAAGATCCATTTTCCATCCAGTCCTTACTATCAGCCCAGATAACGCGGTCAAAGTCTTGCTCCTTGGTTGGATTTGCTGTCCCATCTTTAAAACCAAAGAGGTTACGCGGAGTCTCCATTCGATCTCCGATGGCAGCAAAACCAGACTGACTCCAGCGAAGAGTCACGGCATTTCTGCCCTTACGGATGAGGTTGCGAATCGCATGAAAGGCAACCTGCTCATCATCTGCGCAAGCCTGAATGACAATATCCCCACCAGTATATTTTTCACGCAATTGCTCTTTAGGGAATGGCGGTAAATCTCTGAACACTTGAGGACGCTTGTTTTCTAAGTTCAATTTTTTCAAAAAATTCGCAGACACACCAAAAGTCAGGGTCAAACGATGCGGATTGAGTCCTACTGTTTCCCCTGTATCACTAGGTGGTAAAAGGCCGTTTTGACCATCTTTTTTAACCAATTCTCCTTCTACCAGTTTTGCACTATAATCTGTCCAATCCTTGAACAACTGAATAATCTTATCCTTATCCGTCGTATGCAAGTCCAAGACAACAAAATAGATATTCTTTTGCATGGGCGTACTAATGCCAGCTTGATGCTTACCATAAAAAGCAATTTTTTCATTTCCGTACGAGATTTTTTCCTGACTTCCTAGCTTAGGTGCGAAAAAAGCAGAAGCACCAGAGAGTCCTAGCGCTAAACCAGCCCCTCCAATGCCTGCTTTTTTTAGAAATTCTCGACGGTCCATTTTCTTCTCAAAAAACTTTTCGTCTTTTTCAGTCATGACTCTTATTCTCCACTAAGAAATTTACCCATTTGTGATAGAGGTTCACCAAGTTTTGTCACAGCTTCTGACAATTCTTTGGTATCTTCTTTTGTTAAATCAGTATAGAGTTTGTAGTGTTCCTTGTCAGTCATGTGTTTGTCCAGCAAACTATTAACAGACTTGAAATCTGCTTCCAATTCTTTAACTAGGTTGGCGTCTGATTTTTCAAGTAAAGGTTTAAAGAGTTGGAAAATCTTCTCAGCTCCCTCGATATTGGCACGGAAGTCATACAAGTCTGTATGAGAATAAATTTCCTCTTCACCCGTAATCTTGCTTGTTGCCACTTCGTTTAGCAAGTCAACTGCTCCAGTCAACATAACCTTGTAGTCTACATCCACAGTTGCAATCTTGGCTTTCAATTCCTTGATATCATTGACCAACTGATCGCCATAGCTTTCAGTTCCTTTAGTCGTATTTTCTTCCCAAAGGATACGTTCGATACGGTGGAAACCTGACCAACCTTCCTCTGTCTTGTTTTCGTCCATATAGTCTGCCAAACGGAAGTCAATCTTAACATCTGACTCACCAAAACTTTCGGCAATCGGTTCTGAACGCTCATAAGACATACGAATCAGTGGATAAACCTTCTTAGACTCTTCTAATTTGCCTTCTTTCAACAGTTTGACAAAGCCTTCCGTATCGGTCAACAGTTTATCAATTTGCTCTTGCACAAAAGTCTTATAGTCAGCAGTGGCCTTATCAAGCATTTTTTGCTTGTCTTCAGATAAGGCTGTCACCTTAGAAGAATCACTTGTGTTGCTTGGCTTAGATTGGTTATTAGCACAAGCAGTCAATAGCAAGGCTGAAGATAAAAGGACAAAACCTAGTTTTTTCATTGTTTACTCCTATTGGTTCAGGAAACCTGAATTAATTTTACGTTTCATTATACCATATTTTCACTCATTTTTCAATAAATTGTCAGACAATTTAATGTTTTGAATTTAAACTTATATTAGACTTTTAACCTCAAAATTGATAAAATAGGAATGAAAATAATTGTAAAAGAATTTTAAGTCCTTAGGATTTTTTATCCAACACTACTATTCACGCAAACAAGACAAAATCTTGGCAAAAAGATACCGTAGCAAAGAGTACACCAAACTACCACTCATTATGGGCGGTAGTTTTCTTTTCGTCTAAAATAGAGATAAAAAGATAGGTGGTAGCCTTATGCGTTATGGTTATGTACGAGTATCCACTAAGGAGCAAAATATCGATAGACAAATGTCTGCCTTGGCATTCGAAAATATTCCCCAAAATCAAATTTTTATACATAGGGCCTCTGGAAAAGATTTTGACAGGACGGAATACCAAAAATTGCTAACCGTTCTACAAGCAGATGATGAGATAGTTATTAAATCAATTGATAGACTCGGACGAAACTACGATGATATTTTAGAACAATGGCAGTTACTCACTAAGACAAAAAAGGTACATATCAGAGTTTTAGATTTTCCACTCTTAAATACTAAAAATACCAGCGATACAATCACTGGTAAACTAATTTCTGATTTGGTTTTACAAGTTTTATCTTATGTGTCTCAAATGGAAAGAGAGCAAATCAAGTAAAGACAACTAGAAGGAATTCGAGAAGCTCAAAAAAGAGGGAAACAGTTCGGAAGACCGAAGCTAAATGATCCACCAAATTTTTACGATTTAGAAAAAAAATACAGACAAAAAAAAATAACTATTCGTGAAGGAGCAGAAATCTTAGGAGTTTCAAAAAGTACTTTTCATAATTGGCTAAAAAACTATAGTTTTTGTCAAAAAAAGTAGGAAATTTTGGACAACTAGTATCTCACCATTTTTAATTCAAAATAATGAAAAATTTAGTATTTTGATGGATTATATCTTCTTTGTTTATTCTATCAATTTTGTCCATAAAAGTCTACATTATTGGACAAAGGATTACTTCAAAAATAATAGGAGGTCTCTTTTAATGAAGACAAAATCTAAAATTAAACTTTTTGCAACTGCTATAATTGCAACTGCTAGTATAGGTGTAGCTGGTGCGATTACACAATCTAATACTGTTACCGCAAACGAAGTTACAGTTACAGAACGAGACGGGTTCCCAACAGTGACGTTCGAGACTGATGCAGTATTTAAGAATTTTGAAGAAGCTAATACTTTTGCTGAAGGACGTGCTGCTGAAATCTTAGAAGCAACTGATGGCTATAAAGATTATTCCCTAAATGCTGCTCCAGCGCTAGACGGAACTTCAAACTATCTTGTTAGTGGTGAAATCCGTGCCTACAAAGATTATTCAGGCGCAAGTGTAACTGCTGAACAAGCAAAGAAGAATATCGAAACTGCTGCTCGTAAGGTGGTTAAAGATGCAAACCCTTCAATTTCAACTACAAAACCTGTTACTCCTACTAAACCTGTAGAAGAGGTCAAACCTGTTACTCCAGCTAAACCTGTGGAAGAAGTTAAATCTGAAACTCCTACTAAACCAGAAAAAGATGTTAAATCTGAAACTCCGGCTAAACCAGAAAAAGATGTTAAATCTGAAACTCCGGCTAAACCAGAAAAAGATGTTAAATCTGAAACTCCGGCTAAACCAGAAAACAACAAAAACAACGACAAGAAGACTTTACCAAATACAGGTGAATCAACATCTACTCTTGGAATTATCGGTACTGTCCTTTCAATCACTGGACTAGGATTTATCGTAAAACGTAAGCGTGGGTAGAGAGATTAAATAACTGTAGAGTACTATCTTACAAACTTAAAAAGTTCTAACATTACAAAAATTAGCTATGATTAAAAAAACAACCTTATTTACTATTCTTACCTTAACTAGTCTAACTCTTGTAGCCTGTCAACAAAAGCAAGAAGCTACTACTTCAGCAAGTACAGAACAAACGAGTTCCACTAGTAAGGAATCCTCCAGCTCCTCTTCTGAAGTGAAGAAAACGTTTTATAGTTTATATAACGAGGTAATAGAAAAATATTCTCAACCACAAAATATACCAATCATGGACATGAAGATTAATCCCGTAGCCAAGTTTATAAATACCGAGCCAGAAGTATATTCAGATATCGACTACTGTCTATATGATTTTGATAAAAATGGGACAGACGAACTAATCATTGCTCTGAAAATTAAGTCAGGTAAACATGATATTCTAGACATCAGAACGATTCAGAATGATAAAGTCGTTCAACTCACTAATGCAGAAAATTATCTAGATGTTATCGGAGTAGAAGAGATTTTTGTCCCTCTTGAAGATGGATATTTTCAACTTTCAAGAGCATCTGGTGGTGAAAAATCTCACAAGCTCTATAAACTAAATACAAATACACCTGACTTAGAATTACTCACTGAATCAGATACAGAAGCAGGATTAGGAACTAGACCACCACTACTGAACCAAGATACATTTTCTTGGAAATCTGTAACAAAGCCAATATTAGGAGAAACAACACCCTCACAAGAAATTAAAGGAATGAATCTATCAGCTATCCAAAACGGTGATTTTTCAAGTATCTCTGGTACATGGCGCAATAGTGCTGGTGTAGAACTTGTATTTGACGAACATGGACTGGTTAGTGATCATTCGCAAGTTTCAATTGAATATGCTAAAGAAATTGACCACTATATTAAGGCAGGTTTACTTCCTAGAAATGGAGGAGCTGGTGGTTCTGCCCTTGCCTTTTTACCTGCAGGAATTCCTTTGACAACGGCTATCACTTCTTCACCCGAAAACGGATATAAGGACCTGTCCGATATTAGCCAAGAACGACTATGGGCAGGACAACAACTTATAGAAGGAAATAGCTCAGGATTTTTCTATAAGGTAGAATAGTCTTAGTAGACTCTTAAACTAGCTCATAAAATATCTATTAACTTTCCATAAATACATATAGGATAAATATTCTTATTTTCTTAGAATATTTATCCTATATTTTTATTAACTTTACATTCCTATCAATACTATCTGAATTCACTCTGAAAAAGATTAGACTTTTAAGTCTAAAATTGATAAAATAAAAAAGAAAATAATTGGAAAAGGAAACTATAAATTACCATGATGAATATGCAAAACATGATGCGCCAAGCGCAAAAACTTCAAAAACAGATGGAACAAAGTCAAGCTGAACTTGCTACTATGCAATTTGTTGGCAAATCTGCTCAAGACCTTGTTCAAGCGACCTTGACTGGAGATAAGAAAGTTATCAGCATTGACTTCAATCCAGCTGTCGTTGACCCAGAAGATCTTGAAACTCTTTCTGATATGACCGTTCAGGCTATCAACTCAGCTCTTGAACAGATCAATGAAACTACTAAGAAAAAACTGGGTGCTTTCGCTGGAAAATTGCCATTCTAATCATAAGAAAAACCGGCTCTATAATATTTGTAGGGGGTAAATCCCCCTACAGATATTATGGAGCCATTTTGTTTTATTGAAAAAAGTCTGACAAAATCAATACAATGCATTTTTTATAAGAATGAAACTTCCAGCAGCCTTTTAACTTTTTATTAATAAGTCCCTTCTTCACCTTGACTAGTCAAGATAACAGGTCCATCTTTAGTAATCACGAATTGGTGTTCATATTGACAAGATAAACCACCGTCAATGGTCTTATGCGCCCAGCCAGTTTTCATATCTGTATCAATTTCCCAGTCACCTGTATTGATCATTGGTTCAATGGTCAATACCATTCCTTCACGGAGACGAAGCCCACGACCAGCAATACCATAGTTAGGAACCATTGGTTCTTCGTGCATGGTTGGACCAACACCATGACCAACCAAATCACGTACTACACCGTAACCACGACTTTCAGCGTATTCTTGAATAGCTGCACCAATATCACCAATACGATTTCCAACAACAGCTTGCTCGATTCCCTTGTACATAGCTTCTTTGGTTACATCCATCAAGTTTTTCACTTCTTCGGACGGCGTACCAACAGCATAAGCCCAACATGAGTCTGCAAGACCACCAGAGTAGCTCTGGGTGTATTTTTTCATTTGCTCCACATTGTTGAAGTTTAGTTTTGAGACATTCAGGTCAGATTTCGCAATAGGACCTCCCAAAACCATATCAACCTTGAGCAAATCACCATCTTTCAAAATATAGTGACGAGGGAAAGCGTGAGCTACTTCATCGTTAAGAGAGCAACAAGTAGCATAAGGATAGTCCATCATGGCACCGTCAACCCCAATCTGAAGTGGAAGGAAATTTTCTTCCTTACAACGACGGCGAACGTATTCTTCAACTTCCCACATATCTACTCCAGGCTTAATCAAATCACGCAAGCCGATATGAATACTTGCTAGAAAATCACCGGCCTTATCCATAGCTTCAATTTCACGAGCTGATTTTAATGTTATCATTTTTTCTCCTAGTTTCTAATTAATTTTAACGGTTACATTTGCTTTTGAAACAATCTGATGCCCATGATAAATATCGTAATCAATAATAGCTGACCGTCTCGTATGATGGATAATGCGTGCTTGAATGCGCAATATATCATCTATCTGAACAGCCTGCAAAAAGTAGATTAGCATCTGCTCGATAATGAGATTGCGACCACTATTAACAACCAAATCTTGAGTCATATGGGTCAGAATTTCTGCCAATACTCCATTAGCCAAAACACCGTTCTTCTCTAGCATAAAGGGTTCCACTGTAATCACTACTTCATCATGGTGATAAGAAAGTTTTTGACCAATCTGCTCAGAAAAAGTTGGTAGAGCCGAAACTTGGGAACGACTCATCTTCTCCATGACATCTCGTCTGGTTACAACCCCAAGCAAGGTTTGATTATTACGAACAACTGGTACCATTTCAAAATCTTCAGCAATCATCCGTTGACTCACATTGGCAATATTTGTAGATAATCCAACTAAAAATAGACTACGAGACATGACCTTATCAATTGTGGTACTTGGTGACTTATCACCAGCATCTCTCATAGTAACAACCCCAACAACAACCTGATGTTGATTAATAACAGGGAAACGACTGCTACGATTCTTACGTACCAAGTCCAAATAATCTTTAACAGTGTCAGTCTCTCTCAAAAAACCATACTCATGACTCGGACGGTACAGTTTCTCAACTGTCAAAATATCTGTTTTGATTTGAACATTTGACAAGGCTTTATTGATCATGGTCGCAACGGTGAAAGTGTCATGTTTGCTTCTTAAAACAGGAATTCCTTTTTGATTAGCCAGTTTAATCACATCATCATGAACCTGAAATCCACCTGTCACAAGAACGGCATTTTCATTTTCCAGCGCTAATAATTGAATACGAGTCCGGTCTCCGACAATCAAGAGTCCCCCATCATGAAGGTAAGACAAAATATTTTGCTCAGTCATGGCACCGATTGAAAACTTACTAAATTCTCTCTCTAAACCTTCTTGCCCAGCCAAAACCTCAGAAGAAGTCACTTCTGCAATTTCTGCAAATGTTAATCTTTCAATAGCAACTTTCTGAGATTTAACACGGATAGTACCACTTCTTGGACGAGTCTCTACAATTCCACGATTTTCAGCTTCTTTAATGGCCCGATAAGCCGTTCCATCACTGACTCCTAGATGGTTGGAAATACTTCGAACACTGACTCTTTTACCAACGGGTAATTCTTCCAAATAGCTTAGAATTTCTTGGTGTTTACTCATTAATTTCTCCCTTTACAAAGCGAAACTCAAGATAATCACGCATTTTCTTTGTATAGCGATCACTTCCTTTAAACTGACGAATCAATCGAAATCCAGACTTAAGAGCAACCCGTTGACTAGCTTCATTTTCAAGGTGGGTAATGATGGATAATTGTTTTAAACCAAATTCCCCAAAAGAAAGTTGGCAAAGTTTTTTAACAACTTCTGTCATAAAACCTTTAGACCATGAATCTTTTCTCAAAAAATAACCAAGTTCTGCTTCTTTTTTTATTTCATCTAGCTTTTCAAACTTAATTGAACCAATCATTTTTTCAGTTTTCTTATCACAAATAGCCCATACCCCTAAAGGAGCCTTCATAAAATAATTGGCCAGTGCATATTGACTTTCTTCTGGACTAGCTTGACTTGGAAAAATGAATTGTAAATTTTCTGGATTTGAAGCTATATCATGGAAGTCCTTACTATCACTAAAAAAGAAAGGACGCAAATACAAGCGATCCGTTTCAAAAAAAGAAAACATTGCTAATTTGGTCCAAATATTCATAACCACCTCTACGGTTTATTCTTCAACAAGTGTAATATCCGCTCCTAGATTACGTAATTTTTCAATAATATCTGAATAACCACGTAAGATGAACTCAATATTTGTAATTTCAGTTTTACCTTCAGCCATTAGTCCAGCAATGACAAGTGCTGCCCCAGCTCTAAGGTCAGTAGCTTTTACATTTGCACCACGTAAACTACGTCCACCAGTATATAAAATATGGTCGTTTGTAGTCGTAATATCCGCGTCCATCTTTGCTAGTTCAAAAACATGGTTTACACGTTTCTCATAAATGGTATCAATAATGGTTCCACGCCCCTCTGCTGTTAACAGAAGAGGAGTAATTGGTTGTTGCAAGTCAGTAGCAAAACCTGGATAAGGAGCTGTCTTAATATTGATTGCTTTCAAATTAGACTGTTCCTCAACAAAAATGCTGTCTTCAGATACAGTCATTCGTACTCCCATTTCTTCCAACTTAGCAATAAATCCTTCTAAGTGTTCATAAAGAACATTATTAATACGAATTCCCTTACCAACTGCAGCAGCTAAGGAAATGTACGTTCCCGCTTCAATACGGTCTGGAATCACCTGATGACGCGTTCCATGTAATCTGTCAACACCATCAATAATGATAATATTGGTTCCAGCACCACGGATATGAGCCCCCATATTATTCAAGAGAGTAGCAACGTCAATAATCTCAGGTTCTCGGGCTGCATTTTCAATAATAGTACGACCATTTGCTTTAACCGCAGCAATCATTGTATTAATCGTCGCACCTACACTTACCGTATCCATGTAAATACTTGCACCATGAAGTCCCACATCTTTAGCAGATAACTTCATGTTATCACCCTCGTAGCTAACAGTGGCTCCCATAGCTTCAAAAGCCTTAAGATGTAAGTCAATAGGACGTGGTCCCAAATCACATCCACCAGGTAAACCAACTGTAGCTTCTCCAAAGCGACCTAAAAGACTTCCATAAAAATAATAAGATGCACGAAGACTATTGATTTTCCCATAAGGCATTGGAATATTTTGAACACCTCTTGGATCAATCTCTAACACATCGTCATAACGCTTAACGGTAGCACCCATCAATTCCATAATTTCGACAAGACTAGCAACATCCGAAATATCTGGAACACAATCCAAAGTCACAACATCATCTGCCAAGATAATAGCTGGAATCAAAGCTACAACACTATTTTTTGCACCACTAATGGTAATCTCACCTTGCAGGGGCAAGCCACCATTGATAACAATTTTTCTCATTTTAAATTTTTAATACTCTTTCAAAATTTCTAAAAAGGTCCTGTGTTAAAGTATACCATAATTTCACCTTTTTTTCCATCATTTTCAATTATATTAGCTGAATCGTATTTGTATTAACTGGCCTTTTTTAAAAAGTTTTGCCCCTTATTTGCCCCCTGCTACAAAAAAACCTATCATACAGGCTAGAAAGCTTGATATGATAGGCTTTTTTCATTTTAATTAACGTACTGTACGGATACGCATTGTGTTTGTACGTACAGCTTCTCCAACTGGTACACCAGCTACGATAACGATATCGTCACCAGATTGTACAAGACCTGCTTCAACTGCTTTACGTTCAGCAATTTCGAACATATCATCAGTTGATGATGGAGCATCTGTCAACATTGGGATAACACCCCAGTTCAACATCAATCCACGTTCTGTCAATTCGTCGAATGTCAATGCCAAGATGTCAGCATTTGGACGGTATTTAGAAATCAAACGTGCAGTGTGACCTGTCTTAGTAAGAGTTACAACCAATTTAATGTCCATTGAGTTAGTAGCATCTTTAACAGCTGAAGCCATTACTTCTGTCTTAGAGTTACGTTCAAATGAATCTGAGTTCAAACGACCGTATTCGTTAAGAAGAGTCTGAGCGTTCTTGTCGATTGTAGCCATTGTAGTTACTGACTCAAGTGGGTATTTACCGTTTGCAGACTCACCTGAAAGCATTGTAGCATCAGTACCGTCGATAACAGCGTTGAATACGTCTGATACTTCTGAACGAGTTGCACGTGGTTTTTCAGTCATTGTTTCAAGCATGTTTGTTGCTGTGATAACAACTTTACCTGCAGCATTGACTTTCTTGATAATCATTTTTTGGTAAACTGGAACCATTTCGAATGGTACTTCGATACCCATGTCACCACGAGCGATCATGATACCATCAGCAGCTTCGATGATTTCATCCAAGTTGTCGATACCTTGTTGGTTTTCGATTTTAGCGAACAATTGAACGTGTCCGTTTCCAGTTTCTTTACAGATTGCACGAACTTCGTTCACGTCTTTTGCAGTACGTACGAATGAAATCGCGATGAAGTTAATTCCTTGTTCAAGACCAAAGCGGATATCGTCGTTATCACGTTCAGCAAGAGCTGGGAAAGGAATTTTAGTGTTAGGGATGTTAACACCTTTTTGTTTAGCAATTACACCATCGTTTTCAACTTCAACTTCAAACTCACGAGTTGCGTCATCTTTAGCAACCACACGAAGACCAAGTTTACCATCGTCAACCAAAACTTGACGACCAACTTCAACATCATCATAGATGTCAAGAGCACCAGCAACGTTCAATGCGATCACATCACGAGTTGATTTGATTCCTTGTTTAGTAGCAACACGGATTTTTTCACCAGTTGTGTAAGAGTATTCTTTTGCATCTCCTTCAAACAATTCAGTACGGATTTCTGGTCCTTTTGTATCAAGAAGGAAACCAACTTTTTTACCTGCAAGTTTTTCAGCAAGTTTAACAGTTGCCATACGGTCACCTTGCTCTTGGTGGTCACCGTGTGAGAAGTTGAAACGGAATGTGTTAGCACCAGCTTCGATCAATTTAGCAATGTTTTTAGCTGAAGCTTCAACATCAAGTTTTTCACCCCAGTATCCGTCATCACCGAATTTTTTACCACCACGGATTTCAACCGCAGGTCCCAAAGTTGCAACGATTTTTACACGTTTGTTCATGATTTTTGTGACTCCTTTATATATATGACCTTTTTGGTCTTATTAACTAAATTATAAATTATGATAAGCTCTTATTCAAGCTAGATAGCTCAAGGTCAGCTTTATGTGGGTTGTTAACCACAATCTTACCATCTGCAGTAAGGCTAAACAATGCTCCTTCTTCTGCAGTTCCAAGAATTGGGTTTTCAACCATTTTCTCGTTACGGATACCAACCGCAACACCACCGATACCTTCTTTAAGAAGTTTAACGGCATGTGCACCCATACGTGATGCCAAAACACGGTCACGCGCAGTTGGAGAACCACCACGTTGAATATGTCCAAGTTCTGTCACACGAAGGTCGCTTGTATCTCCAGCTTCTTTAAGTTTTTGACCAAATTCAGCTGCTGACATCACACCTTCTGCCAAGACGATGATATTGTGTTTTTTACCACACTCGTATCCACATTTAATGCTTTCTACGATATCTTCAATCTTGAATCCTTCTTCAGGAATGATGATTTCATCAGCACCAGTTGCAATACCAGCCCAAAGAGCGATATCACCTGCGTTACGACCCATTACTTCGATAACAAATGTACGACGGTGACTTGATGATGTATCACGAATCTTATCGATAGCATCCATAGCAGTAGTAACCGCTGTGTCAAAACCGATTGTGAAGTCAGTACCAACAATATCGTTATCGATTGTACCAGGAAGACCGATAGCTGGGAATCCATGTTCAGTCAAACGCATAGCACCGTGGTAAGATCCGTCACCACCAATAACAACTACACCTTCAATTCCGTGTTTTTTCAATTGCTCAATCCCTTTAAGTTGCCCTTCAAGTTGAGCGAACTCTGGGTAACGAGCAGAGTGAAGGAAAGTACCACCACGAGAAATGATGTCTCCTACTGAAGCCGCATCTAGGGGATGAATTTCACCAGCAACCATACCAGCATATCCATCATAGATACCAAATACTTCCATTCCTTCTGAAATTGCTTGACGAACAACTGCACGGATAGCAGCGTTCATACCAGGGGCGTCTCCACCACTAGTCAAAACAGCAATACGTTTCATATTGGTTATGCTCCTTTTTCTTTTAACATTCTTACTGATTATATCACATTTAAATGGAAAATTCTTCTATTTTCCGTAATTTTAGCGATAAATCGTTTTCATAACGATTCCACCTAATTTCTCTTCTAATTCAGTGGATTTAGTCACAAAATGATGGGGAGAAACAATCGTTCTCTGTTCCTCTTCATACCTGATGATGACTGGGATTGGGCCTTTATACTGGTCTAAAATTCTCGAAATTTCTTGATCCGATTCATGATTTTTTACCTGTATCCAAAAGCGTTCAGCCACTGCTGCTCTTATTTCTTGTGCAATCATTTGCAGACGGCCATCTCGTAACTGATTTTTTCCTCTTATATAGTAGAAAGCTCCTTCTTTCAATTCCTGCCCAATCTGTCGATATAAGTCTGAGAAGAGGGTAACATCCAATTTTTTCTTACTATCATCTACCTGTAAGAATGCCATGTTTTCACCCTTTTTGGTCCGAATCACTTTTATTTTCTGAATTTCAACCAATATAATGGCGTGACTATTTTCAGACAAATTTCCGATTGGTGTAATTGGGTAGATAGCCTTACTTGCAATAGCTTGTAAGGGATGTTTGCTAACTCCTACCCCTAGAAGCTCTTGTTCCATATAGAATTTTTCTTGTTCTGTCCAATCTTCCGATTCCTGCCAACTATATATCGTATCACCGAACAAGCTTCCTAACTCTTTCACAAATTCAAATAGATTACCTAAATTATTAAATACTTTTTGGCGATTTTTTTCAAATGAATCGAAAAGACCAACTTTTACCAAAGGTTCTAGCAGAGGAAGTTTCAGATAATTCTCAGGTAATTTAGCTATAAAATCTTCAATGCTCGAATAGGGTCTATTTTCAATAATCCAAAGCGCCAAATCATTGCTGACACCCTTAATCGATTTCAGACCTAGATAGATAGATTTGTTGGCAATTTTATCGTGATAGGGAATAGTATTAATGGACAATGGGGCTACTTCAAAACCTGCTTCTAAGGCATCTGTTACATAATCACTGTTGGCAGAATTCGACATGACTTGATAAAAAATGGCTGGATAATGTGTTTTGAAATAGGCCAACTGGAAGGCCAAGGCTGAGTAAGCATAGGCGTGAGATCGGTTAAATCCATAACCTGCAAACTTCTCCATAACATCAAAGACCTGCTCTGCCTTTTCCCTAGTATGACCAGCATCTAATGATCCTTGAATAAAGGATTCCCTCATTTCATGCATGGCAAAGGCATCTTTTTTCCCCATAGCCCGACGCAAAATATCGGCTTTTCCGAGGCTAAATCCAGCAAATCGCTGAGCAACCTGCATAACCTGCTCCTGATAGAGCATAATGCCGTAGGTTGGAGCCAAAATATCCTCCAGTACTGGATCCAGAACAGTCACTTCTTCCTGCCCATGCTTTCTTGCCACAAAATTATTGATGTAGTCACTGGCACCTGGTCGATTTAGAGAAGTAGTTGCTACGACATCTTCAAAACAGACTGGTTGCACACGTTTGAGCAAGCGAATGGCACCAGGTTGCTCAAATTGAAAGATACCTTTTGTATTGCCAGAGGCAAATAAAGCTAACGTTTCTTTGTCTTCCAAATCAATTTCTTCAATTTTAAGGTGAATACCTTCTGATTCAGCAAGCAATTCTTGCATCTTCTGGACAAAGGTCAAATTTCGCAGTCCCAGAAAATCCATCTTCAAAAGTCCGCTAGATTCAACTCCATGAGCATCATACTGAGTCAGCGGAATTTCGTCGCCATGCTTTAGAGGGATGTAGTTGGTCAAGTCTTGGTCACTGATTACAACACCAGCCGCATGGACAGAGGTTTGTCTTGGATAGCCCTCTATCCTGCAAGCAATTTCAAAGGCTTTTTGGTATTCTAACTTACTATTGATTTGCTGACGAAACTGGAGATTCCCCTCATAGGCCGACTTGAGATTATCACGAAAACTGATTTTCTTGGTAATTGCAGATAATTCATACTCTGGCACACCAAAACGTTTCAAGACGTCACGTAAAGCTTGCTTGGCCCCAAAGGTCGAAAAAGTAACGATTTGAGCCGCATGTTTACTGCCATATTTATTACCAACATATCTGATAAAATCTGGACGATAAATATCTGGAATATCAATATCAATATCAGGCATGGTATAGCGTTCACGATTTAGGAAACGTTCAAAAATCAGATTTTTCTCTACTGGGTCAATCCCTGTGATGTCCAAGGCATAAGAAACCAAGCTACCAACTGCAGAACCCCGTCCCATACCCATATAATAGCCATTCGAACGTCCAAAACGCAGCAAATCCCAAACAACCAAGAAATAATCATCAAAGCCCATATCATGAATAACAGCCAATTCTTGGTCTAGACGGTCTTGATATTCTTTACCAGTTAACCCCTTCTGAGCAAGCCCCAATTCAGCGCGTTCTCTCAACTCTTCTACTGCTGGTCTAGCAGGATTAAAGCGAGGCAATTTCAGACTAGTATCCAAGTCATAAGAAATGCCTGAAATAAGCTTTTCTAAATTGTACAAGGCTTGAGGAAAACGTTCTTGGAATAGTTTCTCTAAAGAACTTGCTGATATAAAGACATCTTGTCGTGAGCGCAAGGGAACTTCTCTAAGGGGAAGATTTTCTTTAATCGCTGTTAACACTTGCAGAATTTCTCTATCCTTACTTTCAAATGTATTGACCCGATAAAGGGGCAAGATTGGATGGTGAAAGTCGCTGGCCAGTGTCTCTGGGTAAACCCCTATATAGTAATCACAGCCTATATTGAGCGACTCCAGTCCATCAAAATAAGGCACAATTACCGCAATATCCTCTAGATACTGAGATAAAACTGTCCAATCTTTCTCCCCCTGCATCTTGGATGTTGATAGTTTCATCAACTGCTGATAGCCCACACTAGATAAAGCTAAAAAGCGCAAATTCACATCCTTATCATCTACAAGCACATTCATTTCAAGCCCTAACAAAGGATGAATGCCGTATTTTTTTGTAACCTCTAGAAAATCGAAAGCCCCGTAAAGATTGTCAATATCCATCATAGCCAGATGAGTGTAGCCATAGTCTTTTGCTACTCTCACATACTTGTCGATTGAAATGACACTCTCCATAAAACTATAGACTGTTTTTGTATCTAGTTGTGCGATCAATTTACACTTCTCCTCTATCGTTCTCACTATATTATACCATTTTCTTAAAATTTCTATTACTATTACTGATGCTTTAATATCTAATAGCTCAAATCATAGTTAATTAGACAATCCTTGCCTGATTTACAACAGCACCACTAATATTTTTGTATTTAAGCTTATCATTTCACATGTTTATTTTATAAATACTTATTTTTATTTATTATAGTTTCTATTAATTTTTATAGTATCTTTTCTCTCTATTTTTTGATATAATAACTGTAATATATTTCATAAGTAGGAGGCTTTTATGCGTTTTAATCAATTCAGCTATTTTGCGCTACCTAGAGATACAATTATCTTTGAATTAAAAAAGTATGGATTTGATTTACCAGTCAACATCACAAATAAAAAAATGCTTGAAGCGTTTCTTATTCGTTTCTTTTTTAATTACAAAGATAGCTCCTATCCCCTATCCAGTTTAGCAGTTGATAAGGAAACTGACTTATTGACATTTTTTCAATCAGATAAAGAGTTGACTGCTGATATTTTCTATACTGTGGCTTTTCAACTTTTAGGTTTTTCTTACTTGGTTGACTTTGAAGACAGTGATGTTTTTCGTAAAGAGACTGGTTTTCCCATTGTATATGGTGACTTGATTGAAAATTTCTATCAGTTACTCAATACTCGCACCAAAAAGGGAAATACTCTTATCGACCAACTTGTCAGTGACGGCCTGATTCCTGAGGATAATGACTATCACTACTTTAACGGCAAGAGTTTGGCTACCTTTTCTAGCCATGATGCCATTCGCGAAGTCGTTTACGTTGAGACTCGTGTCGATACTGACCGAAAAGGGCTTCCAGACTTAGTCAAGGTCAGCATTATTCGTCCTCGTTATGATGGAAAAATCCCTGCTATCATGACAGCCAGCCCCTACCATCAGGGAACCAATGACAAGGCTAGTGATAAGGCTCTCTACAAGATGGAGGGTGAGCTTGAGGTCAAACCTACTCACAAGATTGAGCTTAAAGAACCTCAACTCAATCTCGTCCAACCCCAAGGTCAAGCTGAGCTTGTGTCAGAAGCTGAGGAAAAGCTAACGCACATCAACGCTAGCTATACTCTCAACGACTACTTCCTTCCACGAGGTTTTGCCAATCTTTATGTCTCAGGTGTCGGTACCAAAGACTCTACAGGTTTCATGACTAACGGGGACTACCAGCAAATAGAGGCTTATAAAAATGTCATTGACTGGCTCAATGGTCGCTGCCGTGCCTTTACTGACCATACGCGCCAGCGTCAAGTCAAGGCTGACTGGTCAAACGGAAAAGTTGCCACAACTGGACTTTCCTATCTAGGTACCATGTCCAATGGTCTAGCGACTACAGGTGTAGATGGTTTAGAGGTTATCATTGCCGAGGCTGGTATTTCTTCGTGGTACAACTACTACCGTGAAAACGGTCTAGTAACTAGCCCAGGTGGTTATCCAGGTGAGGACTTTGACTCCCTTGCTGAACTAACCTACTCTCGTAATCTCTTGGCTGATGACTATATCCGTGGCAACGAAGCTCACCAAGCTGACTTAGAAAAAGTAAAAGAGCAACTGGATCGCAAGTCTGGCGACTACAATCAGTTTTGGCATGACCGCAACTATCTGCTCAATGCCCATAATGTAGAAGCAGAGGTTGTCTTTACCCACGGTTCACAGGATTGGAATGTCAAACCACTTCATGTTTACCAGATGTTCCATGCTCTTCCTGCTCACATAAACAAGCATCTCTTTTTCCATAATGGCGCACATGTTTACATGAACAACTGGCAGTCCATTGACTTCCGTGAATCCATGAATGCTTTGTTGACAAAGAAATTACTGGGACAAGATACAGATTTCCAACTTCCTACTGTTATCTGGCAGGATAATACCGCTCCTCAGACTTGGTTACCACTTGATACCTTCGGTGAGCAAGAGAAGTTTGAAACCTTCTCACTTGGTCAAGAAGAGCAAGTTATTCAAAACCAGTACTCAGATAAAGATTTTGAGCGTTATGGTAAGACATACCAGACCTTCAATACAGAACTTTATCAAGGGAAAGTCAATCAGATTACTATTGACCTTCCTGTAACTAAAGACATTCACTTGAACGGTCGAGCTCAACTCAATCTTCGTATCAAATCCAGCACAAACAAGGGTCTCTTATCAGCCCAACTGCTAGAATTTGGACAGAAAAAATACCTACAACCTTATCCAGCTGTTTTAAGTGCTAGAACCATTGACAACGGTCGCTACCACATGTTGGAAAATCTTAACGAATTGCCTTTTCGTGAAAATGCACAACGCGTCGTGACAAAAGGCTATCTCAATTTGCAAAATAGAAATGATTTACTGTTAGTAGAGGATATTAAGGCAGATGAATGGATGGATATCCAGTTTGAACTGCAACCGACTATTTACAAGTTAAAAGAAGGAGATACTCTTCGTTTAGTACTCTATACTACTGACTTTGAAATCACAATCCGTGATAACACCGCTTACCACCTGACTGTTGATCTTGAACAGTCTAGTCTTATCCTACCTTGTCAAAAGGCATAATATATCAGACTTTCTATATGGAAGATTTCCACTTGAACAGTTGAAACAAACATACACTTGGTATCAAATGCAATCCCGATATAGGCTTATGATAGGTCTACACGGAAGCTTTGACAAAAGATACTAAAACCCTAACCAACATGTGTACTCATTAATAATACTCGCTACCACACCACATGTTGAAAAATCTTTGTGAATTAACATTAATCATAAATTCACAATAAGTCGTGACAAAAGGCTACCCTAATTGAATGATTTACTGTTAGTAGAGGACACCAATGTAGATAAACGGATAGATACCCAATTCATCTACACTCAACTAGTGACAAGTTAAAAGAGTGGGATTTTCTCCATTTAGTCCTATACTACTGACTTTGAAATCATCATACGTGACAATACCGCTTACCACCCGACTGACGATTTCGTTCCGTCCACGCTTTCTGTACCCAGTACAAGGAGTAACATTTTATGAATAAATCTGAACACCGACACCAACTCATACGAGCTCTTGTAACGAAAAACAAGATTCATACTCAAGCTGAGCTACAAGCTCTTCTTGCCGATAATGATATTCAAGTTACACAAGCTACACTTTCGAGAGATATTAAAAGTATGAACCTCTCAAAAGTACGTGAAGAAGACAACTCTTACTACGTGCTCAATACAGGCTCTATCTCAAAATGGGAGAAACGTCTCGAAATCTACATGGAAGATGCTCTTGTCTTGATGCGTCCCGTTCAACACCAAGTCCTCCTTAAAACCCTTCCTGGACTTGCGCAATCCTTTGGTTCTATCATTGATGCATTAAGTTTCTCTGACGCTATCGCTACTCTCTGTGGTGATGATGTCTGCCTTGTCATCTGCGAAGATGCAGAAGCTGCTCAAAGATGCTTTGAAGAACTGAAAAAATTCGCTCCACCATTTTTCTTTGAAGAATAACAAAATTCCGTGTCTGATGTGGCACGGAATTTTGTTATATTCTTTACTGAGATGGATTTTCTTTTTTAGTTCGTGCTAATCTCAGAGCACGATTTGGATTGAGACGATTAAATAGTTCTTCCAATTTCTTTTCATTCCAAACATCTGCGGCGGAAACAAAATTGCCATCCACATCTCGGAAAGATATCGGTTTATCTCCCATACCAGTCTCCTAGTCTACAAATTCAAACTCAAATTTACCAATGCGGACCAAATCGCCATCTTTAGCACCACGAGCACGAAGGGCTTCATCAATCCCCATACCACGTAATTGACGGGCAAATTTCATGACTGATTCGTCACGATCAAAGTTGGTCATATTAAAGAGTTTCATGAGTTTTTCACCAGAAAGTACCCACGTTGCATCGTCATCACGACTAATTTCAAAGGCTTTTTCTTCCTCGTCAAATCCATAGTAAGCTTCTTCTTCCATATCTGACTCGTCGTAGAGCAAGAATTCTGGTGTCTTGTCTAATAATTCAGCTGTAGCATCCAAGAGCGTAGCTAGACCTTGCTTGGTCAAACCAGAAATTGGGAAGATAGCTGGTAAGTCTTCAAATTCATCGTAGTTTTCAGCCAATTTTTTCTTGAATTCTGCAAGATTTTCCTGACTATCAGGCATGTCCATCTTGTTTGCCACGATAATCTGCGGACGCTCCATGAGACGAAGATTGTATGACTCCAACTCCTTATTGATAGCTAGGTAGTCCTCATAAGGATCACGGCCTTCGCTAGCTGACATATCAATAATATGAAGGATGACACGTGTACGCTCGATGTGACGGAGGAACTGAGTTCCCAGACCAACTCCTTGACTAGCCCCTTCAATCAAACCTGGTAAATCAGCTACTGCAAAGGATTCACCTGATTGGGTACGAACCATACCTAGATTTGGCACAATGGTCGTAAAGTGGTAGGCACCAATTTTAGGTTTAGCTGAGGTAATAACACTTAAAAGTGTTGATTTCCCAACAGATGGGAATCCAACTAAACCAACATCAGCCAAGATTTTTAGTTCCAATTGTAACTCACGTTCCTGACCTGGTTCTCCATTTTCAGAGATTTCAGGTGCAGGATTTTTTGGTGTCGCAAAGCGGATATTTCCACGTCCACCACGACCACCGTGGGCAACGATAAATTCTTGACCATGTTCAATCAAATCTGTCAAGACCTTGCCAGTCTCAGCATCACGCACAGTCGTACCTTGTGGAACACGAACTCTGAGATCCTCTGCACCACGACCATGCATCCCTTTGGTCATTCCTTTTTCACCAGAATCAGCCTTGAAATGACGGTTATAGCGGAAATCCATGAGAGTACGTAGACCTTCGTCTACAACGAAGACTACATTACCTCCACGACCACCGTCACCACCCCAAGGACCGCCATTAGGGACATATTTTTCACGGCGAAAGGCAACCATACCATCGCCACCATTACCAGCCTTGACCTTGATCTTGGCTGTATCTAAAAACATACTCATTTTTTTCTTCTCACTTTAAAAAAGGGCTGGGAAATCCCAGTCACAAAATTTTCTTGAATCTATTTTATAGATTACTGAGGGCACCAATTGCAGTTGCAAAAATTCCCAATAAACTTGCTACTAGCATGATAATCACGATAAACAAGGTTATTTTCTCAAACATAGTTTTTTTACGATTTCCATTATCTCCAAATGCCATTTTTTTCTCCTTCGTTACATTCTATTTTCTATTATCTTAGCATGAATTCAGCTAGTTTTCAATAGTCAGTTGCTACAGGTGCAATAATCCATAAAATGATATAAGCTACAATTCCCGCTCCGTAACAGCAAGCAAGGACACCCCAAATGACTCGAACGATAGTTGGATCCATATCTAGATAATGAGCCACTCCGGCACAAACACCAGCAATTTTTTGATCACTACCACTTCTCATCAATTGTTTTTTCATAGCTATTCCTCTTTCTATTCCTCATGGTCTTTCCAATAATCTCTGATGCTGATTAACTGTGTTTTTGAAGCCTTCAGCATGCGTCTAGAGCCTTTTACGGGCACAGCAACCACCTGTTGCGGTAGATACAAAACTGTCTTAAAGATACGCTGAGTGACCGTATCATCTTTGGCTAAATCTTTCTGGAAATTATTTGAAATAATAGCATCAAGATAAAACTCATGCACCCGTTTTCCAAAATTCTCAGCTGAAATCTCATATAATTTCTCTGATAAGGTATGCTCATCCATATCTGGCGTTGCAATCAGGGCCTCCAGAATAGCTCCAGCCAAATCATGTTCACCATAATACAAGGTTCCAAACATTTTATCACTGATAAGATTGTCCAGATAAGGATTTCCATGTGCAATGACAGGCGTCCCACTAGCCAAACTTTCCAAGTAGGTCAAGCCTTGGGTTTCACTTGTCGATGCCGAGATGAAGAAATCTGCCGCCTTATAGTAAAGAGCGGTCTCACTAGGAGCAATCATCCCTGTAAAGACAACGGAGTCTTGAATCTCTAGTTTCTGGGCTTGCTCTTTGAGGTCATTCAGATAAGGGCCATCCCCAGCAACTACCAGTTTAACCTTGTCTTCCTCTTTCAGAACATCAGCAAAAGCTGCTAAAACTGCTTGAATATTTTTTTCATAGGAAATTCTGGAAAGACTAAGCAACATCTTTTCATCATCTTGAATCCCTAGTTTACTACGCAGTTCTTCCAGATTTTCTTGCTTGATTTCTGGACGATCAAACTTGGCTAATTCAATCCCAGTTGGAATGACCCGTTTTTCAACCTTAACCTTATAGTCAGATAACAAGTCACGGACAATCTCACTCGGGCAAATAACCCCATCCACATCGTGCAGGAAACCTCTGACCAGATACTTGACCATACTAGGACGAATCAACATCCCTTTGGCAATATAATGTACATAGTCTTCGTATTGGGTGTGATAGGTATGGATGACTGGAATCTTCAATTCACGTGCAATCCAAATCCCCAACAGACCAAGAGAAAATTCTGTCTGAGTATGGATAATATCTAGCTGATATTGTTTAGCAATTTCAAGCGCCTTGCTGAAACCTCGATAGGCAAAGCGACGATCTTTAAAAGCAAAGAAAGGAACACTTGGAATGCGGATAATTTGCCAATCTTCATAACGATTGACATCCTTATCTGTCGTTGTAAAGATAAAAACAGCATGTCCCTGCTTTTCAAGTTCGGTTTTCAAGGTTCGAATACTGGTCGCAACACCTGAAACCTGAGGAAAATAGGTATCTGTAAATAAACCAATTCGCATAGATTACCTCACTTTTTACTTTCTCCCTAAAGCGGCTTGTTTCTCATAAAAGTCCAACCAGATTTGTAACAGATGCTCTTCAGAATACTCTCTAGAAATATTCTTAGCTTTTTCTTTCAAATCTTTTAAAGCAGCAGGATTCGCTTGATATTCCAGAATAGCTTCTTTCATCTCTTCTCTATCTGCTGTCGCCCGATAATCTCCATCCAAAATTACCTTATAAAGATCTAAATCACGCAACATAATCGGAGCTTCACAACTGGCAGCCTCTAAAATCGTCATCGGAAAGAGCTCATTATAACTAGGCAACAAGAAAAGATCCGCTAGGGCATACAATTCGCGCATCCGCTCTGGCGATACAATACCTGGAAAAATCAAATTTTTAGGGGGATTCTCCATGATTTTCTTGTAACGTTCATAACCATCTGTCATACCACCAAAAGAGAAACCACCTGCCCAGATAAAGGTAATTTGCGGCAATTCCTCAGCCAGACGGATAAAGTCATCAATTCCTTTGCGTTTCTGAACTTGCCCAGCACCTACTACGATAAACTGATTGTCACTAAGACCTAGATCTGTTCGCAGTCTCGCTACCTCTTCTTGTGGAAGAGAATGCCATTTTTCCTTGTTTACAAAGTTAGGAATATAGGTCACTTTTTCACGTGGAATACCTGCTGCCACCAAATCCTCAATAAACATAGGATTGACCACAACCAAGTGCTCCATTCGATTGTAAAAAGAAAATACATAGCGTTTAACAATTCCCTTTAAGAAAAATGGAATCTTCAAACTCCCCTCAAGTGTATCAGGCAAAAAATGCACATAGCCAATTTTTCTCCCTGAGCGTTTCTTTTGGAAGGTTGATAAATAATAGGGGAAATCAATCGTATGAAAGTGAGTCACATCTGCCTCAATTGGTAGATTTTCAGTAACAATCAATTGATCCTTGGCATCACGGTGAAGAAGACGAACTAATTCACGGTAAGCACCTGAAACTCCTTGCCCTGCTACTTTCTCACTTGAACTCAACATATTGATGCGTAATTTCTTTTTTTCCATAGCTACTATTATATCATTTTCTTTGAATAAAATCAGCAAAAGAAAGGAGAGACTAGAGGAAAAGAGGGGGAAATTTCCTCCCTATTCCAATAATCTCTCACATCCTTTTATCTGTTTACTTAATGCCTAGGGCAATGCGTGCATAGCGACTCATTTTTTCAACAGTCCAGGCTGGATACCAAACCAATTTGACCTCAGTATCCGTTACTTCTGGGACCTCTGTCATGGCATCATAAATCTGGTCTGTCAAAAGGTCTGCTAGGGGACAACCCATAGTTGTCAAAGTCATATCAATCTCTGTTTGCCCTGTGTCACCATCAAAACGAATTTCATAAATCAAACCAAGATTGACAATATCGATTCCCAACTCAGGGTCAATGACTTCTTCCAAGGCTGTTAAAATGCGTGTTTTGATGTTATCAATTTGCTCTTCTGTATAAGCCATATTTTCCTCACTCCTAGTCTTCAATAAAATCACGAAGCGGTTTGCTGCGACTTGGTTGACGTAGTTTTCTCAAAGCCTTGGCTTCAATCTGACGGATACGCTCACGGGTCACGTTAAAGACTTTACCAACATCTTCAAGGGTGCGCATTTTCCCATCATCTAGTCCAAAACGCAAACGTAGAACATTTTCTTCACGGTCTGTAAGAGTATCCAAGACCTCATCCAACTGCTCACGCAAGACGATACGAGTTGTGTAGTCCACTGGATTTTCAATCACTTCGTCTTCGATAAAGTCCCCAAGGTGGCTATCATCCTCTTCACCGATTGGCGTTTCAAGAGATACTGGTTCTTGAGCAATCTTCAAGATTTCACGAACCTTGTCAGGAGTCATATCCATACGTTCAGCGATTTGCTCAGGTGTTGGATCTTGTCCCAATTCTTGAAGAAGATTACGCTGTTCACGAACCAATTTATTAATGGTTTCAACCATGTGGACAGGGATACGGATGGTACGAGCTTGATCCGCAATAGCACGAGTGATGGCCTGACGAATCCACCAAGTTGCGTAAGTTGAGAACTTAAATCCTTTAGAATAGTCAAACTTGTCAACCGCCTTCATCAAGCCCATGTTCCCTTCTTGAATCAAGTCAAGGAACTGCATACCACGGCCGACATAGCGTTTAGCAATAGAAACAACCAAACGAAGGTTGGCTTCCGCAAGGCGTTGTTTGGCTTCGATATCGCCAGCTTCAACAGCAAGCGCCAATTCTTTTTCCTCTTCATTGGTCAAGAGAGGTACGACCCCGATTTCTTTCAAGTACATACGAACAGGGTCATTAACCTTAGCCGAAGTTGATCCAATCAAGTCCTCATCGCTGAGTTCTGGCTCTTCTTCAGTGCTAAGAACACGCGCACTTGGATTTCCTTCGTTATCTGTGATTGAAATCCCTGCATCCTGAATTCGTTGCAAAAGGTCTTCAATCCCATCAGCATCCAAGGTAAAAGGAATGACTAGACTAGCATTGATTTCATCATCTGTTGCTGTCCCTTTTTGTTTATGATTACGGATAAATTCTGCTACTTGTACGTCAAATGTTGTTACTTCTTTTTGTTTTGTTGCCATTATTACTCCATTCTTCTCTTTTGGGAAATTAAACGTTCCAATTCTTCTAGGGCTGTATCGGTATCTCCTACATGGCTAGCTTCCTGCACCTTCTTTTTGATTCTCATATTATCCTGATTCAAGAGAGCCTTATTTCGAGTCATTTCTACTTCACTTAGTTCCTGCGGAGACATCTCAACAGGCAAATCCTGAGCTAAGATTTGATACCAAGCTCTTTCAACTTCCTCTGTCTGTTCTGCTAGAACTTCTGGAGGAAGATTGCCATACTGACCAAGCAAGTCATATAAGACCTGAAATTCAGGTGTGTCAAATGCAAAATCTTCTCGCAAACGGTAATCATTCAAAATAAGGGGAGATTCCATCATTCGATAAAGTAGATGGGCTTCTGCCCTCATAATAGCCGATAACTGCTTGGTGACAGGCATAGTAATTGGCGTCGGTCTGGAAATTCCTTCCATACGATTCTGCCTTTGTGCCTGACGGCTCTCATTCACAATCTGCTCAATCTGGGCATAATCAAAAGACGCCAGACTATCAGCTAAAATATGAATATAACTGTTTTGAGCAGTGATAGACTTTTCTTGAACAATCAAGGGAGCTATTTTTTCAATAAACTCAATCTGGGCCTGCAGATTTTCACTATTTTCAGGCTTGTACTGGTGAATATAAAACTCAATCGGACTAATACGAGTTTTCGTTAATAGATAGGCCAAGTCTTCTGGACCATTTTTTTGTAGATACTCATCTGGATCCAAGTTATCAGGCATGCTGACGATCTGCACAGGCATATCGCCAATTTCATCCAAGGCTTTCAATGTCGCCGCTTGCCCAGCCTTATCACCATCGTAAACTAGAACCAACTTCTTGGTTAACCTTTTCAGATGCTCAACATGCTCTCGACTCAAGGCCGTTCCCATAGACGCCACAGCATTTTCGATTCCAGCCCGATAGGCTGCAATGACATCCATGAATCCTTCCATGAGGTAAATCTCACTGGCTTTACCAGAAGATTTTTTAGCCCTATCCATATGATATAATTCGTAACTTTTGTTAAAAATTGCAGTCGATCGACTATTTTTATACTTAGAAGTTTGTGAATCCGTTTTCTGCCAGATACGACCTGAGAAGGCAATAACCTTTCCCTGATCATTGGTCAAGGGAAACATAATTCGATTGTGAAAGGTGTCTACAAATTGATTAGCATCCGAGAGATAAAACAGTCCTGAATCCAGGAAATCCTCTTCACGATACTGACCAGACAAACGTTGATAAAGATAGTTTCGTTCTGGAGGTGCTAAACCAATCCGAAAATGCTTGAGCACTTCATCTGTCAAACCACGCTGATAGAGGTAATTTCTGGCCTCTTCCCCCATGGTCGTTGTCATGAGAATAGCATGATAAAATTTGGCAGCATCTTCGTGCATATCATAAAGAGCTTGGTGGGGTGAAGCTGGCTTCTGTTCACTATAAAGCGGTTTTTCCACCTCTATCCCGACACGCTGACCTAAGATTTGGACAGCCTCCATAAAGGGAACCCCTTGGTACTCCTCGATGAATTTAAAGACATCACCAGAGCGACCACAACCAAAACAGTGGTAAAACTGCTTGTCTTCTACAACGTTGAAAGAAGGTGTTTTTTCACCATGAAAAGGACAGAGCCCTAGATAGTTCCGTCCTGCCTTTTGTAAAGAAATCACATCTCCTATGACTTCCACAATGTTGGCATTGTTTTTGATTTCTTCAATGACTTGTTTGTCAACCATACACAATACCTCCATGTTATCATAGTTTACTTTATATAGTATACTTTATTTCAGAAAAAAAGTAAACCATTTCACGCATTTTCCCTACTTTATTCAAAGAGCTGATAATAATCAGAGATTTTCATTTTTGCTTTTTCTTCTTGTTTCAAATCTTGGATAATTCGTCCTTCTTTCATGACAATTAAACGATTGCCATATTTGAGAGCATCTTCCATATGGTGGGTAATCATAAGCGCTGTCAGCTGATCTTTCTTGACAAATTCATCCGTCAATTCCATGAGTGCGACACTGGTCTTTGGATCAAGAGCTGCAGTATGCTCGTCTAACAAGAGCAATTCAGGGCGCTTCAAGGTTGCCATCAAGAGACTCAAAGCCTGTCTTTGTCCACCTGATAAGAACTCAATCGGTGTATTCAAGTGTTTCTCAAGACCGTTTCCCACTTTTTCAATAGTTGCCTGAAACTCATCCTTATAACTAGACAAGCGTCGTGGTAACAATCCACGCTTTTCACCACGAAACTTGGCAATCAAAAGATTTTCAGCCACCGTCATACGGGGAGCTGTCCCCATCTTGGGATCTTGGAAGACACGAGACAGATACTTAGCCCGCTTCTCTGGTGAAAACTTAGTAACATCCTCACCCAAGATACGAATAGTTCCACTGCTTAATGACAAGGTTCCTGCAATAGTGTTAAAGAGAGTTGATTTCCCAGCTCCATTTCCACCCAAAATCGTGATAAAGTCCCGTTCAAAAATTTCTAAGGAAACATCATTTAAAATAATCTTTTCTTCATCAAAGCCATTTTTAACGACTTTGGTTGCATTTTTTAATTCTACAATGGCTGTCATTTACTTAACTTGGCTCCTTTCAAGATTGTTTGCTTAAATGTTGGAATCATGAGGCAGACTGCTAAAATCACGGCGCTATATAGACGAAGGTAACTTGTGTTAAATCCAAGCGCGATAACAGCCCATACTAAGAATTGATAAGCGATAGAACCTACAACGATTGTAACCAAACGCTCTGCCAAGCTCAAACTCTTGAAGATAACTTCTCCAATAATCAAACTTGCAAGCCCCACAACGATAACCCCGATTCCTCGAGAAACATCAGCATAGCCTTCTTGCTGGGCAATAAGAGCCCCTGCAAGGGCAATCACACCATTTGATAAGACCAACCCCATAAGCTCCATGCGCCCAGTATGAATCCCGAAACTTCTAGCCATATCAGGATTGTCACCTGTAGCAATATAGGCTTGTCCGAGTTTGGTATCCAAGAAAAAGAGCATGAGAGCAATAACAAGACTGACAAAGATGAGACCTGTCAAGAGTTGGTTCAAATCTGAATCAAAAGGCAAAACATCCTGGATTTGCTTGGTTCCAAGCAATCCTAAATTTGCACGTCCCATAATCAAGAGCATGATAGAGTGACAGGAAGTCATCACCAAAATCCCTGAGAGCAAGGTTGGGATCTTCCCTTTTGTATAAAGAAGTCCTGCTGCCATTCCAGCCAAACAACCTGCTCCTACAGCAACAAGAGTCGCTAAAAATGGGTTCACTCCTTTGGTTATCAAAGTGACAGCAACAGCTCCCCCAAGAGGGAAGGAACCTTCTGTCGTCATATCTGGAAAGTTCAAAATCCTAAATGTCATAAAGATCCCCAGACCTAGAATAGCCCAGACAAATCCTTGAGAAATAATAGATAATATCATCTGTTTCTTAACCTTTTCTATATGATTTCTATTGTAAAAAATTGGAGGAGATGTCCCCAACTCCTCCATTGTAGATTATTCAATCACTTGTCCTGCTTCTTTTAGAACAGATTCAGGAATCGTAATACCTAGCTCTTGTGCCAATTTTTTGTTAATTACTGACTTACCAGTTGAAAAGACATTGACTGGAGTTTCAGCTGGTTTTGCACCTTTCAAGACTTGTGCAATCATTTTACCTGTTGCCACACCAAGGTCGTGTTGGTCAACTACAACTGATGCCAAACCACCTGCTTCTACCATGGCAGTCGCGCTTGGATAAATTGGTTTCTTAGCGGATTGATTACTTGATACAACTGTTGAGAAGGCTGAAGCAATGGTGTTGTCGATTGGAACCCAGATAGCATCGACCTTGCTAGTCATAACGTTGACTGTTGAAGCAATTTCATTTGTTGAAGGAACAGCAAATGTTTCGACTGTCAAACCTGCTTTTTCAGCAAAAGCCTTAAATTCTTCTACCTGTGTTTTTGAATTGTCTTCGCTGCTTGAATAAAGAGCTCCAATTGTTTTCACATTTGGTGTGAGAGCTTTGATAAGTTCAACTTGTTGTTGAGCTGGATTATGGTCAGATACCCCTGTGATGTTGCCACCTGGTTTTTTCAAATCTTTGACCAAGTTAGCACCAATTGGGTCTGTAATAGCAGCCATGATAACCGGTAGGTCTTTTGTGGCACTAGCCAAGCCTTGAGCAGCTGGTGTTGCAATCCCTACTACTAGGTCATTCCCATTTGCAACCAATTGTTTACTCATTGTCGCAACCTTACTTTGGTCACCTTCTGAGTTCATAAAATCGATTTTAAGTTGATCATCTTTATAACCTTCTTCTGCAAGTCCATCTTGGATTCCCTTATAAATCAAGTCAAGAGATGGATGGCTTACAAACTGAAGGACACCAACTTTGGCAACTTTCTTTTCATTTTTAGCTTCTGGTTTATTCATTGAAGAGTAAATCAAGCTTCCTGCTACTAAGACCGCTAATGCAGCGATAATTCCAATTAAACGTTTATTTTTCATTCTATTTCTCCTTTTTAATTCCTTTAAAATACTTCACTTATCTAAACAAGCGACGCCATCGTTTTCTTTCCATACTAACCTCCATCAAAAAAGTCCTCACACAAAAAACTTGTGTGAGGACGTCGATGCGCGGTACCACCTCAATTATAGGGAATTTCCCTATCACTCTGTCTCGCAATAACGAGATGCACTGTAAGGTGTGCTCACCGAATTTTTATGATTTCAAATTCTAAATAACATTCAGCCCAATCTTCATCATCACCACTTATCTGTTTTCAGCTACCACAGACTCTCTAAAAAGTTTATATGATTACTTTTCTGAATGGTTAAATTATATCATTTTTCAAATACTTGTCAAGACTCTTTTAGCATTTTTTTGAACTATTCAAAAACTTCCCCTATAGAAAAGAGGAAGTTTGATAGGTATCAGCCTGAATTACGCAATCCTGTCGCAATTCCGTTGATGGTTGTATGGATTAATTTTTCTTGATCGCTTGATAATTCTCCACGACGTTGACGTTTAATCAACTCCAACTGGATATAGTTGAGAATATTAAAGTAAGGCATACGGTAATCCAAACTTGCTTTTAGATATGGATTTTCAGCCAAGAGTTCATCGTAACCTTCGATAGCCAAGATGACTTCCTTGGTAACTTGCCATTCATTTAGAATAGTCTCATAAATCGCTTTTACTTGATCATCTTCACAAAGTTTGGCATATTCAAAAGCAATATTCATATTTGATTTTGACAAGACCATGTCAACATTTGAAAGAAGTGACTGGAAGAAAGGCCAATTTTGGTACATATCTCGTAGGATAGCGATATTTTCTGGATTCTTATCAATAAATTCTTTGAAGCTTGAACCAACTCCATACCAGCCAGGGAACATGACACGGCTTTGCGACCATGAGAATACCCAAGGGATAGCGCGTAAACCACCGATTTCAGTAATCGTCTTACGAGCAGCTGGACGTGAACCGATATTAAAGCTTGAAATAGCCTTGATTGGACTTGACTCAAAGAAATAATCATAGAAATGGTCATTGCCAAAGACCAAATCACGGTAGATATCGTAACTGCAGTCCACCACTTGGTCCATAATAGCTTCATAACGATTGGATGTATTGGTATCGCTCTTCTTCTGAGTAATCATACGGTTAATGGCTGCAGATACTAACATTTCAAGGTTATAATAGGCAGCATCTTTGTTACCGTATTTATTCCCAATTACTTCCCCCTGCTCTGTCAAGCGGATACGGTCCTTGATAGACTTAAGCGGTTGAGATGTGATAGCTTCATAGGTTGGTCCACCACCACGACCGACAGTTCCACCACGACCATGGAAGAAGGTAACCTTAACACCAAATTCATCTCCAATGGCAGTCAGTTGTTGTTGAGCCTTGTAGAGAGTCCAACATGATGAAAGGTAACCACCATCTTTATTACTATCAGAGTAGCCAAGCATGATTTCTTGGTAATTATTGCGCGAAGCAATCCATTTCTTAGCAAGAGGAAGAGAAAGGTATTCTCTCATAGTTTCTTCTGAGTGATCCAAGTCCTCAATTGTCTCAAAGAGAGGAACGATTTGGACACGGGCTCTTTCTTTATCAACTAACCCTACTTCTTTTAGCAAGATAGCCAATTCCAACATGTCTGATACGCTGGTTGCATGTGAAATGATTGTCTGACGAATGACATCATCTCCCAACTTATCTTTCAACTTACGAGCAGCCTTAAAGATTTCTAATTCTTTTTCAAGTAACTCTGATTTTTCAACATGAGTGGCAGAAAGAATACGTGGATCTTCTTCCAATTCTTTCAAGAGAAGCTGGCATTTTTCTTCTTCACTTAGTTCGCTATAATGAGAATGAATACCTGCTGATTTCAAGAGTTCAGCTACACAGGCTTCATGAACACTAGAATCTTGACGCATGTCAATAGATGCCAAATAGAAACCAAAAATTTCAACTGCCTGAATTAACTCAACAAAATCACCAGAAATCAGTGCTTCACCCTTGTTTTCCAAGAGGGAATCACGAATGGTAATTAAATCCTTATAAAAATCATTAGCTGTTTCATAGCGAGCCCCAACTTCCTTATCCTCAATCAGATAGGTTTTTGTTGCTTGGATTTTTGATTGAATATCAAACAAGGCACGACGGTAAAGCTCTTTTTCACGATAAATCGAGTTATCCTTAGACTGACGAGCCATTTCTCTGACTTGCTTGCTCACATTGACAATACTGGTTGAGAGAGAGAACTCACGATAAAGTTGGTAAATTTTTTCATCATAGTAGTTCATGATGACTTCACACTGAGTCATAGCAGATTGTTTCAAGGTATCTGCTGTAACAAAAGGATTCCCATCACGGTCTCCACCAATCCACATACCCATGGTAATTGGTTTAGGATGTTTTAACTCCAAGCCATGTTTTTTAGCCAGACGCTTGTACTCAGCAGTCAAATGAGGAACTGCCTTCAGGAATGAACTATTGTAGTATTCCATAACATTCGTGATTTCATTGGTTACTTTCAATTTCTTTTCACGAATCATGTCTGTCTGCATGATAATCTCAATGTAACGACGGAGATCATTATGCCATTTTTCCTTATTAATCAAGCCTAATTTCACATCACGATACTTACGCAAAAGGGTATGGATATGATTGGTCAAATCCAACATACTCTTACGTTGTACTTGTGTTGGATGGGCAGTCAAAACAGGGACAACATTCAAATGTTCTAGAATTTCAACTGCATTTTCTTTTTCTGCAACCATTTTGATCGTTGCTGATAATTTCCCAAGATAATCTTGATCGATATTATTTTGATGGTTGATTTCATAGGCCAAATCCACGTCTTCTGAAATATTAATCAAAAGAGGCAAGATAGAGAAATAGCGTGAAATATAAGCCATTTCATCATTTGACAGACTCGTAACCAATTGGTTCAAGCCCTGATAATCTTCTTGAGTTGATAATTCTTTCAACTCCATGATTTTTGCAAAAGTCTCTGGGGCAAGCATATTTTTAGTGATATCTTCTAACAATTCTGTTAAAATCAATACTTCTTCTTGCACGACAGCTTTATTACTATAGTTTTCTAATTTTTGAAGAGACATAGGTAATCCTTTCCACTATCAACTCTACATATAGTTTGATGAGTGAGTTTCTAACTCCTCATATAATTGGGCACGTTTTTCACTTGCATCAATATTTAAGACAAAAGCAATGGCTACAGACAAGACTAGGAGACTGTTCCCTCCTTGTGATAAGAAGGGGAAGGTTACTCCTGTCGAAGGAATAATGCCAGAAATTCCACCGATATTGACAAATACCTGTACCAGCATCATCCCCCCAACCCCAATCGCCATCATGGAATTAAAGGGATTCTTAGCACGAATACCGACTAGGATAATCCGCAAAATCAGGAAAAAGACAAGGGCTAAAATCAAGCTGGCTCCCACAAATCCAAACTCTTCAATGACAATTGAAAATACAAAGTCTGTATGAGCCTCTGGTAAATAACCACGTTTTTCGATTGAATTTCCTAATCCTAGACCAAACCAACCACCATTTACCATGGCAAAGTAGGAATTTGCAAGTTGGTGGCCTGCTCCTGCCAAATCGGCAAAGGGATTAAAGTAGGCACTGAAACGCTTAGCAACGTAACCAAATACTGGAACTTTTGAAAACTTATCAACCCCGATCATAGAAATAGCTGATAAGGATAGGGCTGAAACTCCAAATAATACACCGATAAAGGCTATAAACCAACGATGAGCAATTCCACTAACTGTATACATAATCAAGGCGACCAGAGCTAGGATGGTAGCATTCCCCAGATCTGGGAAAATAGCTAAACTTCCTATCATTACTAGTAGGACGAAGCGCCAATCATTAAAAGCACGAGGAATCCATTGATTTTGAGTTAAAACTTGAAAATCGTAAATCCCAATTTCATCCTGTTGTTTTGAGAAACGTTGGGCCAAGTACCAGACGATGATAATCTTCAAATACTCAGCTGGCTGAATGGTCAAAGGTCCTACTGAAATCCAACCATAGGCTCCATTGACTGGCGTACCAATTAAGCGAGCCAGAGCCAAAAGAATCAGCTCAACAAACATAACAATAAATAGCAGTCGTTCTTTTCTTAAAAAATTCAGTTTCAGCTTATATATCAAGGCAATCAATATTAAACTAAGTATCCAAAACATTCCCTGACTTCGAACCAATTGGAGGGCACTTTTACCTTCTTCGATAAGAATGGCACTGGTTGTAGAATAAACTACAATCAAGCCCAAAATAGATAAAAGTAAGTAAGGAACTAGAATAGAATAGTTTAACAGGTGCCTCTTACTAATCTTCATAGTATCACCAATCTAATGAGAACAAAAGAAATTATTCCCAAATTCCGTTTATTTTCTAGTTTTGATTGCTATTATACCATTTTTTCCGAAAGAAAAAAACTCTTACCCTTTAAGATAGAAGATTTTCTCATAAGAAAAAGAGCACTTGGCTCTTTTCTGTTTTATTCTTTTGAAGAACTGCTTGAGCTTGAATCGCCACCACCGATATATTGGGTAAAGATATTTTGGAAGGCTTGGTCTTTAACCTTGATATTGGCTGCTTGCAATTCTTTTCCGACAATACTTTGAACAAATGATGCATCATTTTGTTTTTGAGCCAAGATAACAGTTTTCAATTTTTCTTTGTAGTCATCGATATTAGATGACTTTTCTGTTTTCTTAATGAGTTTTACAATGTAATATTGACTGCTGTATGCTTGAGTACCAGTAGCTGTAATGACATCAGAAATGCCGTTAACATCCAAGGCAAAAGCTGCTTTCTTAACTTGATCTGGTACTTCTGTTGAAGCTGAATCAAAAGTGATTTCACCACCATTCGCTTTGGTTTTCTCATCAGTTGAGTTATCTTTAGCTAATTGAGCAAAGTCTGCATCACTAGCCTTAGCTTTTTCAAGAATTTCTTTAGCCTTATCTTCATTATCAAAACGAATAATTTGAGCAGTTACGTCCGGAGTATAGTTCTCAAATGCTTTCTTATAGGCTTCATCAGTTAATTCAGCTTCTGCAGCCTTTTTAACTGCAAATTCAACTAATTTACTTGTACGAATTTGTGCTTTACGTGTTTCAAGAGTCATACCTGATTGTGATAAGACACGTTGGTAATTCTCACCATATTGTTTTTCTTCTCCAGAAATGATTTCATCGATTTCTTTGTCATCTACCTCTGAGCCATATTGCTTCTCAAATACTTTTTGGATGGTCATGTTCAACAAGACTTGTTGGGCTGAAGGATTGATTTTCACTTGCTCATAAAATTGATGTTCTGTGATGACATCCCCTTTCATGCTGATAAGGTCTGCCCCTTCTGAACCTTTCGAACAAGCTGCTAAAGTTGCTACTGATAATAGTGTAATGGCACCTGCCAATAGTTTTTTCTTCATGTCTACTCCTTTGAGATAAGTGTTACCCTATCTATTTTACTATATTTTCTTAAATTTTTCTGAAAATTATTCGCTGTCAAGTAATTGAACATCTGCTACATTTTTACGAAGCATGAGAATGCCGTCCCCTAAAGGTACTAATGTTGCAGTGAGTCCTGGATTGTCTAAAGTTGCATCAAATAATTTTTGAAGGCCTCGATAAATAGTTCGCTGGCCACGACGAACCTCCATAATGTCCTTGGCAACATCACCACCTTGAAAAATATCATCCAAGACAACCACACCACCGACTTCCAAATGTTTGAGGATTTCTGGCAGAAAGACGATGTATTTAGACTTGGCTGAATCCATAAAGACGAAATCATAGGACTCTGTCAAGGTAGATAAGACATCTACCGCATCTCCTTCTAGGAGCGTAATTTGCTTGCGACTGTCAAACTGGGTGAAATTTTCCTTGGCAAATCCAATCATTTCTGGATTGCGGTCAATGGTTGTAATCTTAGCATTTGGCGCATGTTCAGCCATCAAGAGGGCTGAAAAACCGATAGCCGTCCCAATTTCCAGAATATTTTTAGGTCGCATGGTTTCCATGAGAAAACGGAAATAAGCAACCGTTTCATGAGGAATAATGGGAATATTTTCCTTGCGAGCAAAGTCTTCCAATTCTTTCAAAGATCCTGTGACTTGCTTTTGGCGCTGACGCATCAAGTCCACAATTTCTTCTTTGACAACAGGACGACGCATGTTATGGTTGGCATTTTTACTATACGATTCAACCATCTTATGCCAATCTCAATTTTTCAACAAGGGCTTCAAACTCATTCAAACGACGTTCAAAGACTGTAAAGGCATCGTTGAGATAGTCTTCCTTCTCCATATCAACACCAGCTTTTCTCATGACATTAAGTGGATAGTCAGATTTACCTGCCTTGAGATAGTCGATATAGCGGTCACGGTCTTCTTGACTACCATGGACAATCTTTTCAGCCAAGGCTGAGGCTGCTGCAAAGCCAGTTGAATATTGGTATACATAGTAGTTATAGTAGAAGTGTGGAATTCGAGCCCACTCGTATTGGATTTCAGGATTGTCTTCCTTACTCAAACCATAATACTCTTGGTTCAAGTCTGCGTAGAGTTTATTTAAGAAATCGCTTGTCAAGACTTCACCATTTTGATCCGCTTGGTGAATCGCGTGTTCAAACTCAGCAAATTGAGTTTGGCGGAAAACTGTTCCACGGAAACCGTCTAGGAAGTTATTGAGAATAGCAAAGCGCGTTGCGTCGTCTTCCACTTCTTCCAATAATTTCTCCGTCAAGATATTTTCATTGGTAGTTGAAGCGATCTCAGCCAAGAAGATAGAGTAATCTCCGTAAACATAAGGCTGAGTTTCACGAGTATAGCTTGAATGCATACTGTGACCAGTCTCATGGACAAGAGTAAAGAGATTGTCTAGATTGTCCTGCCAGTTGAGAAGCATAAAGGCATTTGTATCGTAAGAACCACCAGAGTAAGCCCCTGAACGCTTGCCTTGGTTTTCGTAAACATCAATCCAACGCTCACTGAAGGCACGTTTAACACGGCTCAAGTAATCCTCTCCCAATACTGCCAAAGCTTCTTCTGCTTTTTTCAAGGCTTCTTCATAAGTAAAACTGTATTCAACAGATGAAAGTGGTGTGTAGACATCGTACATCTTGAGGTCTGAAATCCCCAAAATCTTTGAACGAAGTTCAAGGTAACGATGCAAGAGTGGCAAATGCTTGCGAACTGCTGCTACCAAATTGTCATAAACACTTTCTGGAACAAAATTGGCTGCTAGGGCTGCATGACGAGCGCTCTTGTAGTTGCGAACTTTGGCACGATAGTTTTGCACCTTAACATTGGTTTGCAAGGTTTTGGCATAGGTATGTTGGAATTGTTCATAAGTCGCATAAAGGGCTTGATAAGCACCACGACGAACCTCACGATTTTTAGACTCCATCAAACGTGTGTAAGTCCCATGAGATAGCTGAACTTCCTTACCATCATCGTCGAGGACATAAGGGAACACAATATCCGCATTGTCCAAGATAGCGAAGGTTTCACTTGCCGAACCAAAGATTTCCCCAGCTCCAGCTAATAATTCTTCTTCACGTTGTGAAAGAACGTGTTCCTTGCCTTGCAAAAGCTTGTCAAAATAGTGTTGATAAACCTGTAATTTTGGTTGAGCTTCTAAAAAGTCAGCATACTGCTTTTCACTGATTTCCATAAATTCAGGTTCATAGAATGAAAAGGCTTGGTCTAGCTGGCTATAGAGAGTCATTGCTTTGGCGTAATACTCTTGATACTTAGCTTCACGTGTGTCCTGGTCATTTTTCATATGAGCATAAACGTAAAGCTTCTCCATTTGACGTTCCATTTCAAGAGAAAATTCAGTAATTTCGAGTAGGCTATCCGCACTATCCAGGAGATGGCCTTCATACTGGGCTACTGTCTCCAATTGTTCTGTTAAATCTTTTAAAGCTTCTTCCCAAGCCTGGTCAGTTGGGTAAATCGTTGATAGATCCCATGTATCTTTTTCATTTATTTCATGTCTTTGTAATACCATTAGATTCCTCCATCCTTTCTATTTTACCATATTTTTTAAGAAATATTGCTGATAAAAGGCTGGTGGATAGAGCTTTTGCCAATCATTTTGAGGATTTTCTTGATAATAGGTTTGAAAATACTGATAATAGCTGCTTAAGTCCTTCTCAATTTGGCAAAACTCACCTACTAATGGTCGAATTTGTGGATACCATTCTTTTAGCCCGTAAGTCAGGAGATTTTCTCCCTTTTTATAGGCTTCTGCTTGTTCTTTCATCCAAAAAGGATTTTGATAATACAGTTGTTGCCGGATATAGCGACAGATGTCCTTGTCTTGGGAAACGGTAAAATGCGATATTTTTTGTTTCTTATAGGGAAGACGTAATATCTCCAGTAGACTACCGTGACCATAGGGAAATTCCTTAATCTGATAATGAAGTTTACCTCGGAGATCTTGGTGAATCAGGTATTTGAGTCTTAAAACTTGCTTTTCACTGTCTAATTCCCAAACATAAAAACCCATGTTTTGACTGAAATAGAGAAAACCTTGTTGTAGACGAGTCAAACGCTCCTTGAGCCACAGTTTTTTTCCCAGCAACCACAGTACTTGGTAACCCTGACTACGATAGCCCTCGCTACGCTCTTTAAGAACTTTTTGAGGCAAGGGACTACATTGAACCTCTAAAGCTAGATTGCCATTTACAAATACATCCGCAATCTGTTTAAGCTCTGGAAGCAGGTATTCTAATTGCACCTCGGCCTCTTTTTTCAACCAGTGATAAAGGACTTCCTTATTTTCCAGATGTTCTGGACTTTCATTTTCAGAGGAAAAATCACAGTCTTTTAAGGTTTTGTGGGCAAAATGGATCCGGACACTTGGTCCTTGACGCAAACGGAGCTGACCTCCACAAGCTGGGCAGGTGTATGCTTGCTTCTCAAGCTTATCCTCTAACACATTTACCAGCTGCCCCCTAGCATTTCTAGCAACAAACATGATTTCCCTCCTTTTCTATATTATTCGTAAAAAAGAAAAAAGACCAGGAAATTTCCTAATCTTCATTCATGTTTATTTGATTTTCTTAGCTAGCATGGTCGCAAAGCGTAGTTGAATGCGATTGCCATTCTCATCGCGACGGTGCAAATGGCCTGGATTTTCATTGTACTTAACCAATTCCCAGCCCTTGTAATAGTCTGCCAATTCCCCTTCTTTAAAGGTAAATGGGAAGTTCACAGAGCAAGGGTAATCTTCCGTATCCATAGCACAAACGATAAGATTATAACCACCGACCGTGGTATGCTCCTGCATATTTTTGATAATTTCAGGAATGCGGTCTGCTTGCAAAAACATCAAAACAACTGTCGATACGATGAAATCATACGCTTGCCCAATACTGGCTGAATTGATATCGTAAAGACCAACAGGCATATCTAGGTCTTCCTGCTCAACAATGCTTTGCAAGATTTCAAGGGCCAATTCATTTTGATCTACAGCTGTCACATCAAAACCTTGCTGGGCTAGAAAGAGTGCATTACGACCTTGACCACAGCCCAAATCCAAGGCTTTCCCTGGTTTTACTGTCTGCATGGCCTCTAGAACCTCTGAATGAATAGGATTGGTATTGTATTTCTTAGGAAAATAATCCTCAGGTTTACAATAAAATTCCAAATACCATTCCACATCGTCTGTAGCAGCCTCTACTCGATGCCAAGCTTGAGGTTGTGCCATGGGATTGTCGGCTCCTGCTTCAAAGAGGTGCTCAGCTAAAACCTCACCATCTTCTGTCAATTCAATAAACTTGAGAACTCCTTTTAAAACAGTAATCTTGCCCCAAGTCCCAACCTTGGTATTGTGTTTCTGCTGAACAGCCTCTGGCATAGTTTCTTTAGTCCACAAAGGCATACGTTTATAGGCAACTAGTTTTTCCATCTTCATTCCTCTTTTTATCGCTGATTAACAGCTTTCATAACACGCGCAATATCGCGATTCTGCTCACGACGTTTGATTGACTCCCGTTTATCATAGTCATGCTTCCCTTTAGCTAAACCTAAAAGGAGCTTGGCATAACCATCTTTGATATAGACTTTAAGAGGAACCAGGGTCATTCCTGTTCCTTTGGTCTCTTGTTCCAACTTTTGGATTTGCTTTTTATGAAGTAAGAGTTTTCGACGACGTTCTGGTTCTTGGTTCCAGATATTGCCCTCTTCGTAAGGAGCGATATGAACATTGCTCAACCAGACTTCTCCATTTTTTACTTGGGCAAAGCCATCCTTGAGATTGATTCGAGCTGCTCGTACACTCTTGATTTCAGTTCCAGTCAGGACCATCCCTGCCTCTAGCGTATCTACGATAGTATAGTCGTGGCGCGCCTTTTTATTTTGTGCGACGACCTTTCCCTCGCCCTTTGCCATGCTTGGCTCCTTTCTTAGCTACTTCCTTGTAAAAAGGTTTCTTGCCCTTTTTCTTCTTGTCTTTTTGTGAATGCTTTCGCTTATCATTTGAGCGTCCTGATTTTCTCTTATCTTCCTTCTTATCTGAACGACGATTTGAACCACGCCCTCTGTCTTTGCGACCAGCTTGTTTCAAGCCTTTCTCAATCACATCAAACTCACTTGGAATGTAAGAGAAATCAATCTCGCCCGTCATCTTGTCGGCTCTTTCAACTCGGATACGGATTTGCTGACCTACACGGAAGGTTGTTCCTGATTTCTCCCCACGAAGAGTCAAATCCCGCTCATTGAAATGATAAAATTCAGGTAGATTAGTGATGTGAATCAAGCCTTCAACTGTATTCGGCAATTCTACAAAGAGACCAAATTTAACGATGCTGGATACAACCGCATCATACTCTTCACCCACGTATTCTTCCATATACTCAGCCTTTTTCATGGCTTCGACCTCACGTTCTGCCTCGATGGCACGACGCTCACGGTTGGAAGACTGGGTTGCAATCTCTGGAATCACTTGTTCAAAATGCTCTGCTATTTCCTTAGAACGGCCGTAATCCCGAATCATACGGTGAACAAGAAGGTCTGGATAACGACGAATCGGACTAGTAAAGTGAGTGTAATAGTCAGCCGCTAATCCATAATGGCCGTGATTGTGCTCCGAATAGCGGGCCTGTTGCATGGAACGGAGAAGCATCATGGACAATACATCTGCATAAGGTTCTCCCTCAACAGTACGCATGATGTCTTGAAGTGCCTCCTGGCTAATCTCACTAGCAGTCCCATAAATGCGCAATCCAAAACTTGAAGCATAATCAATAAACTTCTGAACTTTTTCAGCCTTAGGCTCCTCATGGATACGATAGATGAAAGGCAAATCCAGCTTGCTGAAATGCTCGGCAACTGTTTCGTTGGCTATCAACATGAAGGACTCAATCATGCGCTCGGCAACACCACGTTGACGAAGAACAATATCAACAGGCTTACCCTGTTTATCCACTAAAATCTTAGCTTCATTGGTATCGAAATTGAGGGCTCCACGTTTCACACGCATGTTTTCTAAAATTTCATGGAGCTTGGCCATGAGTTCGATACTTGGAACAATTTTCTGATACTCTTGTCTCTTCTCCTCGTCACCTGCTAGGATATCATTAACATCGTTATAGGTCATACGGAAGCTTGTCTTGATTACCGTTTGTGTAATGGTGTAATTGACCACACGACCATGTTTATCAATCTCCATAATGGCAGACTGGGTCAGGCGATCAACTTGAGGATTGAGAGAGCAGATACCATTTGACAGTCGTTCTGGAAGCATTGGGACCACACGGTCTGTCACATAGACAGAAGTTGCGCGATTAAGGGCTTCCTTATCAAGGGCAGACCCCTCGGTCACATAATAGGAAACATCTGCGATGTGAACACCGAGCTCCAAATTCCCATTTTTTAAAGCCTTGATATGCACCGCATCGTCCAAGTCTTTGGCGTCAGCACCGTCAATGGTAAAGGTAATCTCATCTCTTAGATCCAGACGGCCTTCCATATCCTTTTGAGACGGAACATCAGGCACACTTTCTGCTTCCTTGACAACAGCTTCTGGAAATTCTGAGACAATGTCCATAGACTCCAAAACCTCAAGAACATCAATTCCGACATCCGTTGAATGCCCCACCACATCGAGGACACTAGCGACAAAGAAATCATGTTTCTTGCTTGGGTATTTATCGATAAAGACCTTGAGAACTTCTGTTCCCTCCAGTTTAAGGGCTGGTTTTTTTACATAAATCGGTTGGCT
The DNA here is from genome assembly GCF_027497975.1 of Streptococcus sp. SM5. Classification (NCBI taxonomy): domain Bacteria; kingdom Bacillati; phylum Bacillota; class Bacilli; order Lactobacillales; family Streptococcaceae; genus Streptococcus; species Streptococcus sp. SM5. The sequence continues at coordinate 212,044 of NZ_JAJNSC010000001.1, forward strand.
GATTTTCTGATTTTTTGAACGGATGTAGCCAGCATACTTAGGTTTTTCCTGATCTAGAACGATTTGGCCAACAACGGTTGTCAAACTGTGCTCTAGAATATCAATAATTTTGGCTTCCGCTGCTGTTCCCTTGTTGCGATCAGCGACTTTCTTGATGACGACCTCAACGGTATCGCCATCAATAGCATAATTGACATCATTTTTTCCTACAAAAAGGTCGTCCTCTTCCCCTTCCAGACTGACAAAACCAAAGCCATTTTTATGGGCATGAAAAATCCCCTTGAGGGTAATCTCATGTTTTTTCTTGGCTTCCAAAGCCAGACTGCCATCTTCCTCAAAGCGTATCTGGTGCTTTCTTTCCATTAGGGACAAGGTTTTAATCAACTCACGAAAATCCTTGGAACCGTCTTTTCCCAAAGCCTGAGCCAAGTCATTGACCGTTACCTTTCCCTTATCTTTCAAATATTCTTTTATTCTATCTTTCATATTTTCTTTCTAGATTTTTTAATTTTCTTTTACTGTAAAACCTTCTCAAACATCCTTTAAAAATAAAAAGAGGCAAAGACCTAGTCCTGCCCATTATTTTCTTATCTACTTGATAATACCGTCAATGCTAAGGCAATGGCTAGCCAGAAAAAGACTAAAATCCCTGTCAAACGCTGCATTACAGCTTCAAAACCGCGTGCTTTACTGCGTTCAAACAAATCACCTGAGCTGGCATCAAATACATTGCTGGATTGGTTTTTGGTTGGTTGCATGAAAATCGCAATCACAATCACAACAGATAATACTAATAAAATGGTTAATAATAGGTTATACATATCAAACTCCTTAAAATCCTTATTATTTTACCATAAAATCTACTTAGATTCAAGATGTAGGGTTACTTTTCTTTCCTTGGGACAATACTTTAAAACCTCGATCTTGTCTGGATGGGTTTTTGAATTTTTACTGGTTAGGTAATTGATACTGCCACAAGAGGAGCATTTGAGATTAATTTTTACTCGCACTAGATTTCCTTTACTTTTAATAATGTTCGAAATTGAAGCAGGTTAAAGAGACAACTAAAGGCAACACAAAGGCTTGTCGCATAAAAGACTGCATGGTAGCCAAATTGACCTGCTACTGCAGAACCTGCCATGGGACCAACGACACCTCCCAGATAAAAGAATACCTGATTGAAGGCAAAGACCCTCGAAATGCCGGCTTTGGGAGTCATTTTGCTGAGTAGGGCATTAATCCCAGGAATCAGCGCACCGGTTCCCAAGCCAAAGAGGAAACGATAGAGTCCTAGTTGAAGGGGACTAGATGCATTGGCACAGAGGAGATAGATGATAACTGAATAAAACTGTGCTACAACCAAAAGACGATGATTGCCCACCTTGTCACCTAGCTTGCCCATAACACCTGCACTCATCATGCTAGAAAAGCCCATACTGGATACAATCAAACCAGAGACAAAAAGAAGATTCTCTGTCTGGCCTAAGTCGCGTACATACAGAGCTAAGATAGGGCCGATTGATTGGGCTGAAAATTGGATGACAAAACTAGTCAGAAATAGGTTGACCAAGAGATAGGGAAATTTAACTGATGTAAATAATTCCTTTGTTGGAATAGCCTTTCCCTTGGCTACTGGTTGAAAATCTTCCTTGATAAAGCAAATAGTCAAAATAGCAGCTAAGAACAGAAAACTACCAACCAATAAGAAAACCGTACGAATGCCAAATAATTCTGCGATAAAGCCGCCAATAAAAGGACCAGTTAGAGTACCTGCAACTACACCTGTAGACAAAGTACCTAAGGCAGAGCCTGATTTCTCCTTGGGAACCTGACTGGCTATCAGGGCTGTTGCATTAGGAACAAAACCCGCAAATACACCATTCAGTAAACGAAGAAAGATTAACCAATAGATATTTGGGACAAAGGCCAAGCCTCCCATAGTGATAGTCATGGCAAGACCTGCCCGAATCATCATGGGTTTTCGGCCGTATTTGTCAGCAAGAATACCCCAGATAGGAGAAAAGAGCGCCGCAGAAATAGCTGATACAGAAATTGCTAAGCCTGCATAAAAAGCAGCTTGCTCACTCCCTACACCTAGATTTTCCACAAAGATAGGCATAAAAGGCACAACCAAAGAAATACTGGCTCCTGTCAGAAAATTACCAAACCAGGCAATGCGCAGATTATCCTTCCAGTTAATCTCTGTCATCTTGCTTACCTCCCTCAAGCAGGGAGAACACCTGAGTAAGAAGCTGGTCTTGATTCCCATTATTATCAAGAATTTGGCTGGCCAAATCTTTCTTTTTCTCTAAAGGCCACTGGGCTGCCAGACGAGATTCAGCCTCAACTTTGGACAACTGGTCTCTTTTTATTAAACGTTCTACTTGGACATCTCGGTCCACATAGACCAACCAAGTCTCATCAAACCAAGCGCTGTAGTCCTGCTCAAAAAGCAAAGGAATATCCATGAAGAAAATCTCTTCTGTCTGAGCCAACTGGTCTCTTAATGTAGCTAGTTCCTCACGGATAATCTCTCCTTGGATTTGCTTAGACCATTCTCGTTCATCAGGATTTGAAAAGATGAGACTAGCTAGGAGAGGGCGATTGAGTTCTCCATTTTCTAAGATAATTTTTTGACCAAAGTGCTGGACTAGGGCTTCAAACAGACGACCACCAGGTTTCTGTAGTTGGTGGACGACTGCGTCAGCATCCACTACTTGAAAGCCTTGCTTTCTTAGAAAATTTGTCACAGTTGACTTACCAGAGGCAATTCCCCCAGTGATTCCGATGATTCTTCCCATCAATTCCTCCTTTGGCACTGAGGACAAAAATGGGTGCCTCGTCCGCCTAGTTGGATTTTTTCAATGATGGTATCACAACGTGAACATTCTTGACCAGCCTTGTCATAGACCTGATGAAAGTCCTGCATGGTTCCATCTTCCCCAAAGGCATTGGTATAGGTCCGAATGGTTGAGCCACCTTTTTCAACAGCCTGTCCCAATACAGCAATGGTTTGGTCATGAATGGCAGTCGCTTCTTCTGCTATCAAAGTCTGGGAAGGTCTAGCCGGATGAACCTGAGCTCGCCAGAGAACCTCATCCACATAGATATTGCCAAGACCAGCTACCAAAGTCTGGTCTAAAAGATGGGATTTGATGGGCTTTTTAGACTTAGCTAGGGTAGCTTGAAAGACCTGCAAATCAAAGTCTTGTTCGCTTGGTTCAGGCCCTAATTTTTTAGAAATAAAGTAGGCGTCTAAAAGGTCAGGAGCCAAGAGTTCCATAGTACCAAACTTGCGTACATCCTCATAAACAAGCGTGCCACCATCTTCAAACTGAAAGAAAACATGGGCATGCTTGCGTTCAGGAACCTGGTCTGGATAGTAAAAATACTTGCCTTCCATGCGCAAATGGGAAATCAAGACCTTGTCTGTCAGGTAGAAAAGTAAATATTTACCCCGACGTCCCATTGACTCAACAATTTGACCAGGCACTTCCTTTCGAAACTCGTCCAAATCCGTCTTAATCATCTTGGGATAGCGAATTTCTATACTCGAAATCTTCTTTCCCAAAATCAATTTTTCCAAGCCACGTCGAACGGTTTCAACCTCAGGTAATTCAGGCATAAGTCCTCCTTCTGTAAAAACAAGAAGCAGGCATGAGCCCACCTCTACTTAGTATTCTTTTTCATTATAGCCAAAGTCAGCCAAATCTAGCTTTTTATCGCGCCAGTTTTTCTTGACCTTGACCCATGTTTCTAGGAAGACCTTGTCTCCTAGCATGAGTTCGATATCACGACGGGCCATGCTACCAATTTTTTTAAGCATAGCACCACCTTTACCGATAATAATCCCTTTTTGACTATCACGCTCGACCATGATTGTTGCACGGATGTGCACCTTGTCTGTCTCTTCATCTCGTTTCATAGAATCCACTACTACTGCAACAGAATGCGGAATTTCTTCACGAGTTAGGTGCAAAACTTTCTCGCGAACCATTTCTGAAACCAAGAAACGTTCTGGATGGTCTGTAATTTGATCAGACGGGAAATACTGGAAACCTTCATCCAGATTTTCACTCAAAATATCTACTAGACGAGAGACATTATTTCCTTGAAGAGCTGAGATTGGTACAATTTCCTTAAAGTCCATTTGATTACGAAAATCATCAATCTGAGACAAAAGCTGGTCTGGATGAACCTTATCAATCTTGTTCACCACCAAAATCACAGGAACCTTGGCAGCCTTGAGACGCTCGATAATCATGTCGTCTCCCTTACCACGTGCTTCATCAGCAGGCACCATGAAAAGAACTGTGTCTACTTCACGAAGGGTACTGTAGGCAGACTCAACCATGAAATCTCCGAGAGCTGTTTTAGGTTTGTGAATCCCTGGTGTGTCGATAAAGACAATTTGCTCCTTATCAGTCGTGTAAATTCCCATGATTTTGTTGCGCGTTGTCTGCGCCTTGTCACTCATGATGGCAATCTTTTGCCCCATAACGTGATTTAAAAAGGTTGACTTCCCAACATTGGGACGTCCTAAAATGGCTACAAAGCCTGATTTAAAAGTCATAATTTCCTCTTACTATTTAAAATAATAAATCCCAGATTCGTGGGAGAAAAATCAATGCGCCTGTTAAAGCTGCGAAAAGAGAGACCACTAATACCGCGCCAGCCGCCATGTCCTTGGCATTTTTAGCCAGCATGGAAAAGTGATAGTGACTGGCCAAATCCACCACATTTTCGATAGCAGAATTGATAATTTCAAAGGCTACTACCAAGAAAATGCTCAGTAGGAGAAAGAGCCATTCGATTCGTGACACCTGAAAAACAAAACCTGCAAGAATGACTACAAGAGCCGTCACCGCATGTTTTCGCATATTGCGTTCTTCCTTGATGGCAGTAAAAATTCCTGTGAGAGCAAATTCTAAACTGGATATCAGGTCACGATTTTTCCATTTTCGTTTATTGTCTTGTGAGTCCATAGGCTGTCAAAATTTCTTCTTGTAAACCGAACATCTCCGCTTCTTCTTCCGGAGTGTAGTGATCATAGCCGTTGATATGTAAAAAGCCGTGTACTGCCAAGAAGCCCATCTCACGCTCAAAGCTGTGACCGTATTCCTCGGCCTGCTCATGAGCCTTATCGATAGAGATGAACAGTTCCCCAATATAGGCATCAAACTCAGACATCATCTCTGCCAATTCTGGATTTTCAAGTAAATCCTCATCGTCAAAGGCAATTTCCAACTCTGGTTTATATTCAAGGCTGATGACATCTGTCGGACGGTCGGTGTCACGGTACTCCAGATTGAGTTCATGACTACGCTCATTGGTCACAAAGGTAACTGCCATCTCCTTGTCTTCTTTTCCTAATTTTTGGGCTGCAAATTCCAAAATCTCTTGGGTTTGTTGCAACATTTCTTTTGAAACTTGACCAGTTTCATCTACCATTTCAATATACATGTGCTTCTCGTTTCTCTTTACTTGGCTTTATTATACCACATTTCCATGATTTTATTCTACCTTTTTGATATAATACTATGGAATACAATCACAAGGAGAGAACGATGTCATTTGACGGATTTTTTTTACACCACATGGTTGAGGAATTGCAAAGAGAATTAGTGAATGGTCGCATTCAGAAAATCAATCAACCTTTTGAACAAGAGTTGGTCTTGCAAATCCGTAGCAATCGCCAAAGTCATCGCCTGCTCCTTTCTGCCCATCCAGTTTTTGGACGCATTCAGCTGACCCAAACAACTTTTGAAAACCCAGCCCAGCCTTCTACCTTTATCATGGTTTTAAGAAAATATTTGCAGGGTGCCCTGATTGAATCGATTGAGCAAGTGGAAAATGACCGTATTGTGGAAATGACAGTTTCCAATAAAAACGAAATTGGAGACCATATCCAGGCTACCTTGATTATCGAGATTATGGGTAAACACAGTAATATTCTACTGGTCGATAAAAGTAGCCACAAAATCCTCGAAGTCATTAAACACGTTGGTTTTTCACAAAATAGCTACCGCACCTTACTTCCAGGATCGACCTATATCGCTCCGCCAAGTACGGAATCTCTCAATCCTTTTACAATCAAGGACGAGAAACTCTTTGAAATCCTGCAAACACAGGAAACGACAGCTAAGAACCTTCAAAACCTCTTTCAAGGTCTGGGACGTGATACGGCAAATGAATTGGAAAGCATACTGGTTAGTGATAAACTATCTACTTTCCGTAACTTTTTCAATCAAGAAACCAAACCATGCTTGACTGAGACTTCCTTCAGTCCAGTTCCTTTTGCAAATCAAGTGGGAGAGCCTTTTGCAAATCTTTCTGATTTGTTGGACACCTACTATAAGGACAAGGCTGAGCGCGACCGCGTTAAACAGCAAGCCAGTGAACTCATTCGTCGTGTTGAAAATGAACTTCAGAAAAACCGCCACAAACTCAAAAAACAGGAAAAAGAGTTACTGGCGACAGACAATGCTGAAGAATTTCGTCAAAAAGGAGAATTGCTAACAACTTTCCTCCACCAAGTGCCTAACGACCAAGACCAGGTAATCCTAGACAACTACTATACTAATCAACCTATCACAATTGCGCTGGATAAAGCTCTAACACCCAACCAGAATGCCCAACGCTATTTTAAACGGTACCAGAAACTAAAAGAAGCTGTCAAATACTTGACTGATTTGATTGAGGAAACCAAGGCAACCATTCTCTATCTGGAAAGTGTGGAGACCGTCCTCAACCAAGCTGGACTAGAAGAAATCGCTGAAATCCGTGAAGAATTGATTCAAACTGGTTTTATCCGCAGAAGACAACGGGAAAAAATCCAGAAACGCAAAAAACCAGAACAATATCTAGCAAGCGATGGCAAAACCATCATCTATGTAGGACGTAATAACCTGCAAAACGAGGAGCTAACCTTTAAAATGGCCCGCAAGGAGGAACTTTGGTTCCATGCCAAGGACATTCCCGGAAGCCACGTTGTCATCTCAGGCAACCTAGATCCATCTGATGAAGTCAAGACAGACGCGGCAGAGTTGGCTGCCTACTTCTCGCAAGGTCGCCTATCAAATCTGGTGCAGGTAGATATGATTGAAGTCAAGAAACTCAACAAACCAACTGGTGGCAAACCCGGCTTTGTCACTTACACAGGACAAAAGACCCTCCGCGTCACACCAGACCCAGAAAAAATCGCATCCATGAAAAAATCCTGATTTTACTTGAAATCAGGATTTTCTTTTACATTTTACTCTGCAATCAAGGTTTCCAAACCAACCTTCATCATATCAGTGAAGGTATTTTGGCGTTCTTCTGCAGTCGTGTCTTCATCTGGATTGACCAAGCTATCAGAGATAGTCATAATAGCTAAAGCATCAACATGGTGTTGAGCAGCAAGATAGTAAAGAGCTGCTGCTTCCATTTCCACAGCCTTGACGCCCCATTTACCAAGTTCGATGTTCTTTTCAAAGTAGTTTGAATAAAAGACATCAGAAGACAAAACGTTCCCAACGTGGGTGGTCATACCAAGTTCTTTGGCGATATGGTAGGCCTTGTCCAGCAAATCAAAGCTAGCGATTTGTGGGAAATCGTACTGTGGCCAGTCATTGCGGATGATGTTAGAGTTGGTTGCAGCTGCCTGCGCCAAAACCAATTCACGAACGTGGACATCTTCATTCAATGAACCTGCAGTTCCCACACGGATCAATTTTTTCACACCGTAGTCCACAATCAACTCACGCGCATAAATCGAAATCGATGGCATTCCCATCCCAGTTCCCATGACTGATACACGGTGGCCCTTGTAAGTACCAGTGTAACCAAACATATTACGCACTTCGTTAAAACAAACAGCATCTTCAAGGAAATTTTCCGCAATAAACTTCGCACGAAGAGGATCCCCAGGAAGAAGAATTTTATCAGCAATTTCACCCTGCTGAGCAGCAATATGGATAGACATAATTTATGATACAAAGAGCGACAAGAAAACGACTGAAAATTAGGAATCTGACGAGAAATCCTGATTTCTCAGTCAGATTATCTATTTTCCAAGTTTTCCGCTCGTGTTCAAATTAGAACACCTCACTCTACCTTTCTTTTTTTATATTCAGGATAGCGACAGAGAATAAAGTAAAAATAGGAAACTGATGACGCATCGCAGATGCTAAACAGTTTATCTTTTTTACACAGTTCTCCGCCCGTATTCAGTTCAGCAAATACGGTTTACCCATCCTTTCTTTCTTAATTTTGATAATATTGAGAAGATTAGGGCGGCCTCTATTCAAATCCGAACTCCCCCTTCTCTTCTAAGTTTTTAGAAAAGTTTTCCGCTCGTGTTCAAATCAGAACACAAGCTCTACCTTTCTCTTTTTTATTTTTATATTTCATAGCTAGGAAAAATAGTATTCAATCAGGATTCCAATAGGGCTACTACATTTTTATTTAAAACAGTTATTGATAAACTGACAATAGTTTTTAACCTTTTAAGATAAATCCTTGATTAGAGGAAACAGGCATTTCCTACCTAATTACTTTATTCCTTGACTTCTGACTCAGTATGCTAGCCCAAGGAAAGCGGTCTAACATTTTTGCAAATTCATAGGCTAAAACAGCTGTTACTAAGAGATACGGAAGAGAAACTATACCTAGCCCAGTGAAACCTATTACTAATCCAGTTGCAGAAAAGGGCGCCCTCAAGGTCACAGACAAAAAGCAAACCGATCCCAAAAGCAAAATGCTTGGCTGGCTATCCCCACCTAGAATCATGCCCAAGAGAGCAGCTCCAGCCATCCCCAAGGCAAAAGATGGCGTAAGAGTACCACCATAGGCCCCTGCCCAAAGGATAATAAGAACGACCACTGCTTTTAGGAAAAACATGAGAAGCACTGTTTGACCACTGCTACCATTTAAAATTTCCTGAGCCATCATACGTCCATTTCCAAATAGATGTGGAAAATAACTTGCCAATCCAGCAAGAAAAAGAAAAGCTGAGGGCAATGTGAGAAGTATTCGTTTATCTTTTATTCTGTTTGAAGACGCTGCCTTACTTAAGCGACCAAAAAGCCAAGCTAGTGGGGTTAAGAAAAGAAGTAATAAGGGAATAATCCACGTTTCCTTTAATGACCATGCAATGGCTGGAATCTGGTAGAGAGCCTGATCTGAAATAACCAAGCCTGCTATATAGGTTGAGACATAGGTTGTCAAACCGACTAAGACAAATCGTTTAATAGATAGAGCGATGCCTAGGGTTTCAAAAACAAAGAAGACACTTGTTAATGGAACCTGATAAACAGCCGCTAAACCAGCACCAGCACCACAAGCAAGGAGAAAGATACAATCCTTCATAGACAGTATACATATTTTTCCAATTGGTCCTGCAGATAGAGTTCCAATCTCTCGTGGTGCAGCTTCTTTGCCAATAGGGGCTCCCCCTCCAACTGCAATGATCTGCCAAATTGAATGAAATAGCTGTTTTAGAAAATGAAGCTTGTATTGTGAAGTCTCATCCTTCATCTGAGCTTTGATGGAAAAAATCTTCGACCCTTTTTGCAAGAAGTACCAGACTAAGGACGAGCTAAGACCCACGATTATTAAACTTAGTCCTATCCGTGAGGAGGAAACTCCATCTGTCAAAAATCCACTATGGTGCTCTGACTGACCAAAAGCTAGCTTCTCCATCATCTCTAAAAGATAATGGAGAAATATACCAGATAAACCCGAAACTATTCCTTGCAGAATTACTGCTATGAATAATCTAAAATTATAAGGAATTTTTCGAAAAATACTCCTCAATTCTATTAACATGATTACAATTCAGCAAGAATCGCTTTAAGCAAGCCTTTGAAGTCGCCTTTAACACGTTCAGTCTCTTCTACAACTTCTTCGTGGTTGAGTTCTTCTTGGAAACCTGCAGCATGGTTAGTGATACATGAAATTCCTAGAACTTTCATGCCAGAGTGGGCTGCAACAATAACTTCAGAAACAGTAGACATACCAACTGCATCTGCTCCCAATGTCTTATAGGCACGAATTTCTGCTGGGGTTTCATAAGTCGGACCTGTTACTCCAATATAGACACCTTCATCAAGCTTGATACCAAGTTTCTTAGCCACTTCATGGGCAGTAGCACGATATTCTGGAGTGTAGGCTTTAGACATATCTGGGAAACGTGGACCAAAATCATCCAAGTTTTCACCCATCAATGGGTTTTGCCCCGTCATATTGATATGGTCTGAGATAGCCATCAAGGTACCAGGCCCAAATCCAATACCTCCAGCTGCATTGGTTACAATGACACCTTCGCATCCAAGAACTTTCATCACACGTACTGGGAAAGTCACAACTTCCAGAGGATTTCCTTCGTAGAAATGGAAACGCCCTTGAAGAGCTAAGACCTTGCGACCTGCCAGTTCCCCATATACCAATTTACCAGCGTGACCGACTACTGTAGAGCGGCCCCAGTTTGGAATATCAGCATAGTCTACAACAACTGGATTTTCGATTTCTTCTGCCAGTTCTCCAAGTCCTGATCCAAGGATTAAACCAAACTCAGGTGCTTGGATTCCCTTGTCTTTCAGGAAGGCAGCTGTTTCATTGATTTTATCTAAAAATGTCATTGTGTGTCTCCTTTATTAATTTTTTAGCATTTGACCGATTTTGTCAAAAGTTTTAGCATTGCGAATGGTGATTTGGCGGTAGAAAGGCATCTTGAGTAAGTATTTGTGATAGGCAGTTGCATAGTAGGATTCTTCAGAAAATTTCCCCCAGAAAATACCAAGTTTTCCAAAATGAACGACTTCATCTTCTAGTTCCAAACTGTTCACTTTCTCGATGACTTGATCCACATCCAAGCCCTCTGTGTAAAAGAGGACATCTTTTCGAGCTAGGTCTTTGGTCCACCAATCTGGCAGATTCTTCAGCTCTTCTTCATAATCTTCATGACTCAGTATAGAAAAGCTCTGAATAAATGGATAATGGACTGCAAAGAAAGCCTCTAACTTTTCAACCAATTGGGCTTTGGCATCTGTCGAATTAAAGAAAATATTGCCACTGTTGATGTAGGTCTCAACATTTTCAAGCCCAAACTCTGTCAATTCTTGCCGAAGCACTGCCATGACGACCTTATTCTTGCCACCAACATTGATGCCTCTAACCAGTAAAGCATAACGCGTCATCTTATACCAATTTATCTAAGAAACTTTCCCCAATCATGGCAGTTTCAACACCAAAGTTATCGGCAATAGTCGCTGAGATATCTGCAAAATGTCCTACTGGAATAACACCATTGCCTTTAAAGGCAGGGCTGTAAGCCAAAAGTGGAATAAATTCACGAGTGTGGTCTGTTCCTGCATAGGTTGGGTCATTTCCATGGTCAGCAGTAATCAAAAGAAGATCATTCTCTCTCATGGCTGCGATAATTTCAGGTAAGCGTTCATCAAACTCATGCAAGCAATCACGGTAGCCATGAGCATTACGACGGTGGCCGTATAGGGCATCAAAGTCCACCAAGTTTGTGAATGAGAATCCTTTTTCAAACTCAGCAAGGCCCATAGTCTTCAACAGTGTATCAATTCCGTGGCTATTTGACTTGTTATGGCCCATGTCGTGGTTGATACCAGCACCGTTAAAGATATCGTTGATTTTACCAACAGCGTAAGTATCGATACCAGCCTCATTCAATTTATCCAAAACAGTCGGTGCAAATGGAGATACTGCCAAGTCACGACGGTTTGCTGTACGAGTGAAGTTACCTGGCTCACCAACATATGGACGGGCAATGATGCGACCAAGAAGGGCAGGACGCTCAAGGGTAATCGAACGAGCGTACTCACAGATACGGTACAATTCATCCAGAGGAATGATGTCTTCGTGGGCAGCAATTTGCAAAACAGGGTCAGCTGAAGTATAGATAATCAACTCCCCAGTTTCCATTTGACGTGGTCCAAAATCATCGATAACAGCTGTTCCTGAGTAAGGTTTATTAGCTTCACGAATAACCTTACGTCCTGAAAATTCTTCAATTTTTGTCAAGATTTCTTCTGGGAATCCGTTCCAGAAAGTATCGAAAGGCTCGGTAATATTGAGTCCCATGATTTCCCAGTGACCAGTCATAGTATCCTTACCAAGGGATACTTCTTCCAATTTTGTTGCATAACCCGTTGGATTGCTTTCAGCTGGAACAGTCTTCAGAGGAGTTTCACGAGGAATATTTCCTAGACCGATTTTAGCCATGTTTGGCACATTCAAACCAACTGTTTTTGAAATGTGTCCTAGTGTGTCAGAAGCTCCATCTGGAACCCCTGCATTGACAAAGTTATTGGCATCTGGTGCAGCACCGATTCCTACAGAATCCAGTACCACCAAGTGAATACGATTAAATTTTGACATAGTGTATCTCCTTATTATGTTGATTAGTTTGCTTTTGTTGAAGTTAAAATCTGAACCCCGTCTCGTCCAGCAACGATTACCTTATCCACCATTTGGTTGAATAAGCCGTGCTCAACGACACCAACGACATGGTCCAATTCTTGCCCAAAGGCGATTGGATCTTCAATGACATCCAAGGCAAGGTCAATGATAAAGTTCTGCATATCCGTCACAAAACGTTGGCCATCTTTTTCACGGAAACTTGGTTTGTAGCTAGCTCGCTCAAAACGACGGAAGACCTGTTCTGCACCATACTGGACTACTTCCACTGGCAATTTAAAGGCACCCAATTTCTCAACTAGTTTGCTTTCATCTACCACCCAAATGTATTCTTTTGAGGGCGTTGCGACCACCTTCTCCATCAGAAGGGCACCACCACCACCTTTAATTCCGTTAAACTGGCTATCTACTTCATCCGCTCCGTCAACCGTCACATCAACCAAATCTACTTGGTCAATAGACTTGAGTGGGATATTAAGACCTTCAGCCTGTTTACTAGTCACACTAGAAGTCGTTACAGCTGTAATTTGCAGTCCTTCTTCCTTGATACGACGACCGATTTCTTCGACAAAATAATAGGCAGTAGAACCCGTTCCCAGTCCAACAACCATCCCATCCTTGACAAACTCAGCAGCCTTGATACCAGCCATTTTCTTCAGATTTTCCACTCAAACACCTCCATTAAAGAGCTACTTTTATTATAACATGTATCCCTTTTTATTTCATGGATACACTGGAAAAACCCGAACATTTTTATTTCGGGTTTTGATGTCCTATTTAACCATGTCAGGATCGTAGTCATAAAATCCTGTATCAAGGAAACGGTTTTTAGGGTGTAACTTGCGTACTTCCTCATCCAGCAAGAAGGCTTGGTCATGGCTAAAGTTGCCCTCTTGGATCAAGCTTCGCGCTTGGATAAAGAGTTTGGCAATCTCAACAAAGTTTTGACCAGGTGTATAGAGACCTTCTAATTTCCAGTGAGTAAAGCCATGCTCTACCAATTCTGTCAATTTGGTCATCAAATCAAGGTCGTTATTGGCAAAGATATGGGTCCCATGATTGTCTTCAAAAATGGAGTAGTGGCTCTCTGGGTCGCTTGGTTCAGCCAAGAAGAGGTCACGTTTACGCGTCTTTTCATCATCGATATGCGTAAAGTTATAGTAGTTTTGCAAGAGCGGACGTTTAGAATGATGAATAACACTTGCACCGTAAACCAAAACTTCAGCAGGAATTTCCAAAATCTCTGGCATTTTGAAAAGTTCAGCTGATGGAATTTCACGTGCCAAAACAGCCTCAGATGCGCCAGCCTTTTGTCCCCAGAAGTTAATCTGACGACTGCTTGTTACCATGGTTGAAGCATCGTAGATGGTCTTAAAGGAATAGGCATCGCGGTTGACCACGTAAAAAACGCCTGCGTCTCCAATAGTAATGTAGTCTGTCTTGATTTCTTCCAAAAAGTCTAAGAAAGGCTTGATACGGTCCATCATATCTTGGTGCATGAGGGCATTGACTGCAACGATCAATTCCTTACCAGCATCATGAACCAGCTTAGCGATTTCACGCAATTGGTCATAACTAAAGGTTGTTGGCAGACGAAGACCAAAATCTTTCTCACCGACATAGATACGGTCAACGCCAGCTTCGAGCAGTTGTTTAACTTGTTCAATACTTTCAGCAGTTGCTGTAATAATAATCTTTTCCATAAGAAAAATTATACCACATTTCTGGAAAATCAGCTATGAATACTGGGAGTTTTACAAAAAGTAAGTCTTATTTTTAAATTTTGAAATTAAAAAATGAACAGTAACCAACACCGTTCACTCTCTTTTTATGCATGTGTTTCTTCAACTAGGTGACCATCATTCATGATATAAATACGGTCAACCTTATCAAGAAGTCGTGTATCATGTGTAATCATAACAACTCCTCTACCTTGTTCATGTGCAATACCAGCCAACATCTCCGTTACTTGGTAGGCACGCTGGGTATCCAGACTAGCTGTTGGCTCATCAGCAAGCACAATGCTTGGATTGTTATAGAGGGCTCTAGCAATCGCAGCTCGTTGACGTTCTCCACCTGACAATGCCTTGGGATACTGATCTTGTACTTTTTCCAAATCCAACAAGTTAAAAAGTTCTTTCCGGTCACTTTTACTATGTTTTCTCTTATCTAGTCTGTCAATCAAATCCAGCTGTTCCTTGACCGTTAGAAAAGGAATTAAGTTTGAAGCCTGGAGAATGAAGCCAAACTCTCTAAAACGGAGGTCTGTTTTCTCCTTCTCCGTCAAATTGCCTGTTTCCTTCCCCTTTACTAGAATCTTTCCACTAGATGCTTCCTGAAGTTGACCTAAAGTTGTTAGAAAGGTCGTCTTTCCAGAACCTGATGGCCCAACGATCGCCACGAACTCTCCCGCATTTAGCTGAAAATTAGTCTCATGCAGGGCAACGACTTTCATCTTTCCTTCCCCATAGGTTTTTGTCACTTGCTTCATTTCTATCAATGCTGTCATACTATTCTCCTTATCACTCTGCAATCGCAGTAATCGGGTCCACCTTTAGCAAGCGTGGAAGTGAAATGACACCACCTAGAAGGGCCATCAAGGAAATTACCAAGCTTAGGACAGAATAGGCTAACCAACTTGGGTAGAAAAAGAAGGTAGCTGGCAAGACTAAAATCACTCCTCCAACAGCCAGCAAGGCTAAAGCAATCCCCATACTAGCTAGGAAGAAGATTTGACAGAAAAGAGACCATACAATGGTTTTGATCTGTATTCCCTGAGCCCGCATTATTCCATAAAGTCCTAGTTTTTGTATGGTAATGATATAAACAAATATACCCACAATCAAGCCTGTGATGACAATCATAGCAAGAATCATCCCTGAAAATACATTAACTTGAGGTGTGTAACCAGGAATTTTCGAAATCATTTTTGGGATGGAAATCTGTTTCAATCCATCGCCAGCCAATTCTATATCATTTTTCAATACCAAGGCAGAGATCGATTTATTAGATTTTAAAGTTCCTTGTAAGGTCCAATAAGTTGTCAAACTCGAAAAGACAACAGGCTCAGTAAAAAATTTATTTCCTTGAGTCAGCCCTACAATCTTGTAACTTACTTCGCTTCCATTGAGTTGAATGGCATCACCTAGCTTGATTCCATAATTCTCAAAGGACTGATCCACAACCACCTCATCGTCCCCTTCAGGATAACGCCCCTCCTTCAAACTAGGTGAAATAAAAGAGTCCCACTCCTGAGCAAAGATGGAAACATTGACCTTTTCACTATCACCGACTAGATTGGTCACAGCGAACATATAACCCAGTGGAGCTGCCTCTTTAGAACTCTTATCCTTATAATCCTTTTCAGGAATAAAAGATGCCGTCAAATTATCATTTGCGTAGTCAGATAAAACCACACCCGTCGCTTGCCAATTATCAATAGCGGCTCGGTTGTTTCGCACAAGACCAAGAGCTAAGCTGGTCATAAAAAAGACCATGAAAGCGATAAGAAAAATGGTAGTTAAAATCAAACTATATCGAAGTTTGTTTTGTAATATTTCTTTGATAGCAAGATACATGCTTATCTCCTTTAACTTTTCAAGAGGTATCGATTAGACACCCTACTACTATAAAAATAGGAGACAGAAAATCTGTCTCTG
This sequence comes from Streptococcus sp. SM5, assembly GCF_027497975.1. Taxonomy (NCBI): domain Bacteria; kingdom Bacillati; phylum Bacillota; class Bacilli; order Lactobacillales; family Streptococcaceae; genus Streptococcus; species Streptococcus sp. SM5. The sequence continues at coordinate 228,135 of NZ_JAJNSC010000001.1, forward strand.
TATTCAAAACAAATCTCACTAATCAAATTAAATAAAATCAAGAAAATAAGGAAACACATTTTCGTAAAAAAGAATCATTTGGTAGCTCTATTTCCTTGATAATATAAGCAATTATGAATATTAATAAGTATTTGGTGTCCATCCATCCTATCATTTTCACATTATGGTGTCAAGAAAAGTGATTTTGAAAAGGGACTTTATTCTTTTTGTAACCTTTCTGTAATAATTCTCTGCTGAAAAAATGATAAAATAGGTATGTACTGTTAAGGAGAGAATAATGCCCGTAAGAAAATTACAATCCTATGAGGTAGATTATCAAGAAGAATTAAGCCAGCAGGTTCCTCGCTATCAAGATTATACACCTGAAGCGCAATCTGATGCCAATCTCAAGGAAATCCTATTTTTTGTTAATATCGCTGTTTTTTGCATCTGTATTGCTATCTTTAGTTTTATCTTTTTATCATTAAAATTATCGCCTGCTCTTGCATTTGCCGCAGCAATCGGATCCAGCTTACTTGTTTTAAAAATTCAACGATCTATTATCAAACGAAAACGTAGAAGATAAATCCAAAATATCGCCCCGTCTGGAGCGATATTTTTATTTTTTCTTTTTAGATGGTGTGTGGATGGCAATCTTCACTTCAAAGATTGTTCCCTTTGGTTTATTATCTTTAACAGCAATGGTTCCTTTTAAGGCATCTACAATTTGCTTGGCTAGGGATAATCCTAAACCAAAACCACCTTTTTGACGGGTTCTAGCCTTGTCCACTCGATAAAAACGGTCAAAAATTTTCTTCTTATCTTCTGCTGAAATACCGACTCCATTGTCGGAAACTAGCAAATAAAGATTACGATCAGTCGCTGAAATCATAAAATCAATTTCACCATCCTCCTCAGTATATTTGATAGCATTATCAAATAGGATGGTCATCAGTTGTTTTAGTAAAAGTTGATCTGTGACAATCGTTCGATGGATGCGATTTTCAAAACGGAAGACACGGTCATTTTCAGAAGCAATCATCTCATAGTTTGTAAAAGTCGTATTGAAAAAACTGGTTGGAACTTCTGCAAGTTCCGGCTTAATCCCATCATCTCTACGAGCTAAATTCAACAAGTTCGTTGTCAAAAACCGCATATTTCGGACTTCTTCCAAACTCGATGCAATGCTTTCACTCACATCCATAATGGTTGCCTCTGGCTTGCGAAAAAGGGTCTCTAAGCGATTTTGCAAAACTGCAAGTGGAGTTCGTAACTCATGACTGGCATTTTCCACAAAGGACTGCTGCTTCTGCATGCTCTCAAGAAGAGGACGAACACTGACCCTAGCCAGATAGAGACTGGCAAGCAAAGACAGAATCCAGAAACTTGCCATCACAATCACAATCAATTGCTCATGCTTTTGACTTGCTTGCTCCAACTGACTGGTATTAATCAAGACAGCCGCATACTTGATATTGGTTGAAACTGAACTGATATTCGTTTCCATCAAAATCATGCGATAGATTTCTTCTTGTCCATAGCTATTAAAAACCTGAATCTGATAGATATGACCTAGTTCTTTCTTCTCTAACTTAATCTTATCCAATCCCAAAAATCGATTTCCAGAAAGGAGTTGGGTAAAATTCTTATCAAAAAGGATAACCTCCGTGTTGGAACTGACATTGGGTTTTATCTCAGTCTTACTAGTATCTGTAGCGGCATTCTCTAAATCTTTAATCTCTTCTGTTGCCCTATTTACCGCAAGCTGAATAACCGCCTGAGGATTCTTACTCAAGCCATGAAGCGTATCATCTACCGAAGTATAAAGGCTCGAATGCATGACCTGCAAAATAATCAGAGTCATGGTAGAGAAAATCAGGGTGAAGACACCGAAGTTGCGGATAAAGTAACTAAAGTCATCCGCATACCATGTTTTTTTTAGTTTACTGAACATCTTTTAAAATATACCCAACACTACGCAAGGTTTGCAAATTCTCCGCAAAAGTGGTTCCTTTTAATTTCTTACGGACTTTTGAAACATAAACTTCGACAACCGAAATCGTTGTATCACTATCAAATCCCCATAGACGATCAAAAATCTGAGTCTTAGGCAAAATCACATTTTGATTTTGAAGGAAATAAACCAGTAAATCGAACTCTTTCCCCAGCAATTCGACAGGAGTATCTTCGACCTTAACGGTGTTGGTTGACAAATTAACCACAATATTTCCATAAGTCAAGGTGTTTTCATTAAACTTGCCTGAACGTTTGAGAAGGGCTTGAATCCGCATTTTGAGTTCTTCTAGGTAGAAAGGTTTGGTCAGATAATCATCTGCTCCTAATTCAAATCCATGTCCCTTGTCATCCAGGCTTTCCTTAGCAGTCATAATCAGAACTGGGGTCGTAATTCCCTTTTCACGCAATTCTTTCAAGACTTGGAAACCATTTTTTTCTGGCAACATCAAATCGAGCAAAATCAAGTCATAGACGCCACTCTCAGCTTCGTAGAGACCTTCTTCTCCATCAAACACCTGCATAACATCCGCAAAATCGTCCAAAAAGTCAAATACTGAATTTGACAGGCCTAGATCATCCTCAACTAATAAGATTTTTATCATGAGAAACTCCTCCTTATTAAGACCATTATACCAAATTTGCCTTAAAAAAAACTCAACTCTCTGCATTTTATACTCAATGAAAATCAAAGAGCAAACTAGGAAGCTAGCCGCAGGCTGTACTTGAGTACGGTAAGGCGACGCTGACGTGGTTTGAATTTGATTTTCGAAGAGTATTACATGAGATAGCTGAGTTTTATTGTCATTTAGTCTTGATTATTTAGTTCCGTATTGAAGAATAACTGCTTCCACTGCAGCTTTTTCACGATTAATCAAGTCAACACGCGCTGCAATTTCCTTGATTCCCATACCGATATTACGGCTAAGAGCAAGATCAGAAAGTTGTGGCTCAAAGAATTCCTTGTATTCCGCCAAGCGTTGCTGAGTCTTAAATACGTGAGCAGGAAGGATAACAAAGCTATCAAAGCTCATGTCTCCTCCAAGAGCTGCCTTAATCCAAGCCCAGTTTTCACGAGCCCAAGACCATGCTGTTTCCTGAGTTGCTTGATGGTTTAAGAACTGGAAGTACCAAGCAGACAAGTCTTGTGGTTTGACCACAAATTTGTCCTTCCAAGAAGCAATCAAGGTTTGGATATTGTCCGCAGCTTTACTGTAGGCAAGAGCAGCTGCCAACTGACGTTTAAAGACAGCATCTGTTGCGTGCGTATAAGTATCAAGATAAAGTGCTAACAAGTCTTTAGTCTCATGATGTTTCATCTCATTGATCAGAACTTGTGAACGAATGGCTGCTGGAAGTCCTGCAAGATTCTGCTTGTGTGCTGTGAAGATTTGGCTAGCGACTTGACTAGCTTCTGCATCATTTGAGCGAATCATCATAGAAATGGCTAACTGACGAACCAATTCATCCTCGTCTGATTCTCCATCTTTAGCTTCGAAACCAAGACGGTCATAGTTGTGACGAGCCAATTTAGCAACCAGTGCTTTGAAGGCTGTTTCAGCTTCTGTTTCTTCATCGATAAAGCGCTCAAGGGCAGAAATCACTTGAGAAACAGCTGAAACGACAAGGTAAGATTCTTCCTTAGCAAGTTTATCAAGGACTGGGAGCAAGTCAGCATAAGAAATGTGCCCTGCCTCAGCAAGCAAGCGACGTTCTTGGACAATTTGCAGTTTGCTTGTGTTATCAAGCTCAACTAGGTCAGCAAGAACAGCATCTAGTAAGTCTCCTTGGTAGTCTGTAATATAGTGGGCTGTATTTTCAGTGTTGAGACGAAGAGCTCCTTCATTTTCAGCAAGAAGAGCTGCGTAGCCAGGGATTTCGATACTTTCAGTTTCAAGTGTATCTGGCAAGCCTTTCCAGTTGCTGTTGAGTGGTACAACCCAGAGGCGATTCTTATCTTCGTGCTCACCGATAAAGAATTGTTTTTGTGAAATCTTCAAGATATCATTTTCAACTTTGACAGTAAGAACTGGGTAACCAGGTTGCTCCAACCAAGAATCCATGAAGGCTGCAACATCACGGCCTGATGCTTGACCAAGGGCATCCCAAAGGTCACGGCCGATGGTATTGCTGTATTGATGTTTTTCAAAGTAGGCATGCAAACCTTTAGCAAAATCAGCATCTCCTAGCCAACGACGAAGCATGTGCATGAGGCGGCTTCCTTTAGCATAAACGATAGCGCCATCAAAAAGGGTATTGATTTCATCTGGGTGTTTGACTTCAACGTGAACAGATTGAACACCATCAGTTGCATCACGCTTCAATGCAGACGGAACACCACCTGTTTGGAAATCTTCAAAGATGTTCCAGCTTGGCTCGATGGCATCCACACAGACATATTCCATCATATTAGCAAAGCTTTCATTGAGCCAAAGGTCATCCCACCATTTCATAGTAACGAGGTTACCAAACCATTGGTGAGCCAATTCATGTGCCACAACAAGAGCAACTTGTTGGCGGCTGGCAAATGTAGAGTTTTCATCGACAACCAAGTAAACTTCACGGTAAGTGACGAGACCCCAGTTTTCCATCGCACCAGCTGAGAAGTCAGGAAGGGCGATGTGGAGAGATTGAGGGATTGGATACTTGACTCCGTAGTAATCTTCGTAAAACTCGATTGAGCGAACGGCAATATCTAGTGAGAAATCAAGGTTAGATAGTGGGTGGGCTTTGGTTGAGTAAACACCAACGAGGGTACCGTTTTTAGTTTTAGCGGTCACACCTTGCAAATCACCAGCGGCAAAAGCTAACAAGTAAGATGACATGCGAGGTGTTGTCTCAAACTTCCAAATACCTGTTTCTTTACGGTTTTCAACATCAATCTCAGGCATATTTGACAAGGCCAATTCACCTTCTGCTTGGTCAAAACGTAGAGAGAGGTCAAAAGTTGCTTTGGCTTCTGGCTCATCCACACATGGGAAGGCTTCACGCGCAAAATGGCTCTCGAACTGGGTAGACAAGACTTCCTTCTTCACTCCATCAACTGTGTAGTATGAAGGGTAAATCCCTGTCATGTTGTCTGTAATTTTACCAGAAAAAGTAAGAACCACTTCAACTTGACCAGCCTCAGCCAATTCGATATGAAGGGCTTCATTGTCATGATCTACTGTAAATGGACGAGCCTGACCTGCAACTTCTACAGAAGCGATTTCCAAGTCTTTTTGGTGAAGGGAAATACGGTCACTCTGTGCTTGACCAGTGATAGTTACCTTCCCAGAAAATGTCTTGGTCTCACGACTCAAGTCTAAAAATAAATCATAGTGTTCAGGAACAAATTGCTTAATAAAATGTTCAACTGCTTGCATAATTTTCTCCTATCTAAGTTTAAGAGCTAGGGCTCTTCTTCAAACAAACTTATTATATCATGTTTTGCCTAAGAAAAAAGGATTGGACGGTAATTTCCAAAACTTTCTTCCTTCTTTAGTCTACAGTGGATAGACCTTTCGAAATTCTTCTAAAACGACCTTGCTGTCAGGTGTAAAAGTTAGTCCTGCCTCTCTCAGCCACTCGGCGAAACAATCCTCATGAACCTGACGCCAATAGGCTAAAGATTTGTCTCCTTCACCTTCCTTAAAGGCATGGTCTGCAGAAACTTGATTGAAAGGCTGAACGGAAACCTTGGTAATTTCGACAATGCAGACAGCCTGATTTTGACTATCTAAAATGACATCGAAGGTCCCTTTTTGTGGAAGAGGTTCGTCTTCTAGTGCGTAGAGGTCATAGGCTGAGGCGGTTGCTGTCTTCTCGCCTCTTATTACCAAATCTGCCAAGAGATCTGCTTCCACTCCAAAAGCCCAGGCATCTATCTCATCTCCAATTGAGGGATTGATTTGCTTGTAGGCATTCCACATTTCTTGAGGTGTCATAGGTTGCTCCTTTGTAATTTTTTACTCACTTCTTTTACACGTTTGAGGTGGTCTGGATGGTCAATCTCTAAATCAAAAATCTCTGGAATAGAACTATAGTGGATAATACACTTGATCCCCATCAGATTCATTTTTTGTATGAAGGAAGCATTCAAATAACCTGCCACAGCAAAGTCAATCTTTTTCGTCCTTACTTTATCCTGCATCTGTCTCAGCATATCTAACATAATGGGACTTTCCATATCATGCCATTGACTGTTTCTCACAGTCGCAAAAACAAAAGAAGTCAAATCATTCATTCCAACTACAATCTTTGAAATGTCAGCTTCCAGTATGCTGTCCAAGTCAAAATATGCTGACGGTAATTCAATCATCGTGGCAATTTTCCCAGTAAAACCCTGCTGACGCAACACTCTAATTGCTTGCTCTAACTGCTCGGCATCATTGATAAAAGGAAATATAACAGACAGATTGGGATTGGTTTGATAAACTTCTGTAACGACATGTGCTTCAGCCTGAAATTCATCCAGACACGCCAGCAAACGCCTAGTTCCTCTATATCCAAATAAGGGATGATTTTCATCAAAATGCTCTTTAGTCCCCTCTAAACAATTAGCTTCTGTATTTGTTAACTCTGAAAAACGATACCAAACCTCTTCATCTGAGTACAAGGAGCAAATGGTATCTAGATAATCTTTTACAAATTGCTGACAACTTGGTAACAGGATGTTTTGATTGAGCTCTCTCAACAAGTATTCGCCTCTAATCATACCTACGTGGTGCAATAACTGAGGATAAATTTTTTCAAGAATTTTTTCGCCACTAAGAGCCAGTTGGTTTTTCATCATTCACCTTCCAATTCATATACAAGGTCTTGTCCAGTTCTGGAAATCCTAATAATTCAGACTTAACCTTCAAGACTAATGGCGATCCATTTTCTTCTGTGATTTTTTGAATATCCATCCAACTATTCCTACTTCAAAGACCAGCCACCATCAATAGTCAGGATTTGTCCTTGCATGGCAGATGCCTTTCCACTGGCCAAAAAGAGACTGACTTCTGCTATTTCCTCTGGAGCAATCCAGCGTTTGATGGGCGTTTCACTAGCCACCCAGTCAGCCAAGCCACCTGGTTCAAAGTCCGCAGCGGTCATACCCGTTTTTACTGCTCCCGGAGCAATTCCAAAGACCTGAATCCCAGATTCTGCATAGTCTAGAGCCAACTGCTTGGTAAATCCAGCTAAGGCGTGCTTAGACGAGGTATAGGCGTGACCACCTCCGCCAGCTAGACTAGAAGCTATGGAGCACATATTAATGATGGCCCCCGCTTTATTCTCCAGCATTTGTCTCAAATAATGCCGAGTCAACTCAACAGGAGTCATATAGTTGATTTCAAAAATCTCTTGAATTTCCTGCGCCGTTTGTTCCAAAAGTGGTTTGTAATCATCCAAAACTCCAGCAGTATTGCACAAAACATCAACCTGAGGACACCAGTCAAAAATAGGCTCCAAGTCCAAGGTCAAATCTCTCTGTAAAAAGTGGAAATCACCCTGTAAAAGTGGATTTTCACCTTGGTCAACTCCATAAACTTGATAGCCATTCTCTAAAAAGAGGCAAGCTTGAGCTAATCCGATACCTGAGCTCACCCCTGTAATGAGTATACGTCTAGTCATGCACTTCTACCCAATCTGTTGCCAAAACATCACAAGGTGTTGGGCTCCACATAGAAAAACCTTCTCCCTCCCCAGACACGTTGATTAGGAAATAGGGCGTCACTTCAAGTGCAACCCCGTTTTGTTCAATGGTGTCAAAAAGTTGGACATAGTTTTCCGCCCCTCCCCAACCAGTACGTACATATTTTTTCTTAGCCTTTAAGCCAGGCAGGATTTCTTCAAATGTCATGTTATTCTCCTTTAATTCTACATTCTTCATTTAATTATAACAAAAAACCGCTTTACAACGGTTTTTTGACTATATTTCACTCCATACTATCTTCTTAAACCCACGGAAAAAGAGAAAGACTCCAATAAAGAGGACAGCTAAAGGAACAACTTTTGTAAGAAAAACATTTGAAATCCCCATCCACTCATAGTAACGGAGCAGAGAACCTACAATAAGGTGGGCAACAATCATACTGTTAAAGGGACGAAAAAACTCTTCTTTCCAATTCCAAATACTGATGACCAGCGAAATTGTAAAGACAGATAAACTATCCCAGGGAGCAGGAAGATAAAAGGCTCCTTCTTGTATGAAGCTTGCCATTGCTACATATCCCAGAACAACTAGCAAAACAAGAATTCCAACAACAATATAAGTGCCAATTTTCTTCTTAGGAGAATCTTGGACTAGCCCCCAACGTAAGATTGTGGCCACAAGTCCAAATCCAATCAGAAAAAGAAGAAATTGCCCTAAAAACGTGAGCAAATTAACTGTTAAGAGAGGGCCTTTCGAAAAATCGCTTAGTAGTTGATAATAACGTAATACCGCTAAGACAAGAATTGGCGTCAAAAGGGACTCTTTGATAGAACTGCGAGGTGCTTCCTTGAGCATCTCTCTCATTAATTTTTTAGGATTCTTACCTAGATACTCCTCTGCACTCATGCCATCTCGTTCTGCTTCTGAGAAATCTAGCATCATAAAATAGATCTGCTCTCTGAGATAGGCTTCATCATAGAGAAATCCAGCAAGATTAAAACTTTCCCACAGCTCCTCAAAATACTGCTGATTGTCCTCAGAAAACTCATGCAACAAAGCGTTTGTTTCTTCATAATACTTCATTTTCTTCATGGTTTAACCCCCATTCTTAATCCCTTCTACTTTTTGACTCAAATCATCCCATTGTTGCCAAAAGACCGATACACGCTCTTCTCCTTCTTTCGTCAACGAAAAATACTTCCGATCTGGACCATCTGGCGACGGACGCATGTCGCCTCTTATCCATTGATTTTTTTCTAACTTTTGCAACAAAGGATAAATAGTTCCTGGAACGATAGTATCAAATCCAGCCTCTCGCAAAGTCTGAACTAACTCATAACCATATCGCTCTTTTTGACCAATCATATCCAAGACACAACCTTCAAGAACACCTTTTAATAGTTGAGTTTCTTTCATCCCTTCTCCCTTCTCACCTATTTTGTAATACCTACTAGTATCTTCACCTATAATATACTACTCCTACACTAGTTTGTAAAGCATATTAGTTGAAGAAAAAAACGACAACCACTTTTTCAGCAGTTATCGTTGCTTATCTTTTAATCTTTTCCACCAAGTCGACTATTGATATTCATCATGATACTAGCTATTTTTTCACCCCAGTACGGATCGGATGCATAGCGTACATTCATTCCGGTCGCTTTATTTCCAAGGTGATTTCTTCCACGATCAATATAGTTCTCACGAATCCACTTGGTCGCACCAAGAATTCCTTTATCTACATCATCAAATTTCTTAGCTGAATCATAGGGACTAGTATCGTAGGCAGCAATTCCGAAGAAGTTATTTTTATCATTAGCAATTTGGCTACGTCCCCAAGCACTTTCTAGCGCACTGTGAGCCATTAAATAAAGAGCATTGACACCATAACGTTTCTCAGCTTCTTTAAAAATTGCTCCTTTACCAGCAAGACGGCTGTTTCGGATATTCATCATCGAATAAACTCTATTTAATTCATCCGCACTATAGTTGGTTGGTTCAGTCAAATTCTTAAAAAGGAAACGATTTTTGATAGTAAACCCATCAAAATGTTCTCCATCATTTGAATAATACTTCTTACCAATTTTCATAGCTGAAGTATGTGGAGCAACCCGAATACTAGTATATGGAGAAAGTTCATGATATAGGAATCTTCCGTCAGTAGTATAGTGAGGAATAAACTCACTTCCTTCATCAACTAAAGTCAAATCGCTTTGATTCATATAACCAGACAAGCCTGATATTGAAACAGCAAGACGACTTCCCTTAGTTTTAGAGCTATCATAGGTCACAATACTTCCCTGATTAACATAACTCAAAATATCTCCTGATTCGCTATAAATATATGCTGTGATTGGTTTAACCTTAAAATATTTGGGGCTTTGAATCCACTTTCCATCACTCTGTAAGAAGTACTCCTTATTTTTGATGTTAAAACCACCAGTAACATAGCTTCCATCTTCTTTTAGGTAGTACCATGCATTGTAGTTAGAATCAAAAATCCATTCATTCTTGGCCATATAACCACCAGATTTGAGATAATAAGCACCAATCCATTCACGTGAAGCATAAGCACCACCTGATTTTAGGTAAAACCAGCTATTATAAGATTCATCAAAAATCCATTCTTTTTCAGCCATTGCTCCACTATCTTTTAGATAGTAAGCATCTTTCCACTGATTACTGGCCATCACACCATCATTGTTAAAATAGTACCATGTGCCCTTAATCTTTTCCCATTTATTACGAAGGATTTTTCCTGAATCTGTAGCATAATACCATTTATCAGTAATCTTCACCCAAGCATTTTGATCCATTGCTCCACTACTATTAAGAAGATAATCGTTCACTATAGCATTGCTAGCCATAACTCCATCTGGCTTGAAGTAATACCAAACATTGCTAATTTTTTCCCATCTATTACGAACAATCTTTCCTGAATCTGTAGCATAGTACCATTTATCCGCAATTTTCACCCAGGAATTTTCTACCATTGCTCCACTAGTATGAAAAGCATAGTCATTAACAATCCTATTGCTAGCCATGATTCCATTTTGATCAAAGAAATACCAGACACCCGCAATCTTTTTCCAGTTTTTGATTGGTTGGTTATTCTCATAAAAAAGCCATTTCCCATGCTCTTTCTGCCAACCATTCTTAGGAGCCTCTTCAACTTTTTCTTTATTTGAAATAGCCTCTTTTTTAGAATTATTTTCTTTTACAACAACTGATTCTTTCTTTTTTTCCGTCTTTTCAGTTTCATTCTTTGTATTTTCAACAACTTTTTTCTCTTCTGATGCTGGAGTCTGATTTTTATCTTTAGACTGATTTTTGTCCACAGATTGACTCTTATTCATCGTTTGACTTTGGTCTGTTGTTTTACTATCTTCAGCAAAGACTGATGTTGTTGGCACAATTGCCAATGCAAGCACTGCCGTGCTTACAAGTAGTGTTCTCTTCATTTTACTCCCCTAAGTAGAAATTCATCTACATCATTCGTAATTAACTATATTCTAACATAGTTAAAGGATGAAAATTATATGTCTTATTGACAATAAGGATAGTCTAGCTTATCTAAGGCTGGCTTTTACTTCCTTGCGGAGATTTTCTATACTGCTGATACCATATTTATCCATGACTTTTGGTAAATTTTCGATAATATCAGGACAGGCATAGGGATTGGTAAAGTTAGCTGTTCCAACTCCGATGGCAGATGCCCCAGCCAAATACATTTCTAAGGCTGCTTCTGCCGAATCCACTCCTCCCATTCCAATGATAGGCAAGTCTGTTGTTTGGGCGACTTGGCGGATGAGTTTGAGGGCTACTGGAAAGACTGCTGGACCTGACATTCCACCCGTTCCATTTGCCAAGATTGGTTTGCGAGTTTTGAGGTCAAAGCGCATACCGACTAGAGTATTGATCATGGTTAAGCCACTTGCTCCTGCATCTTCTGCTGCTTTAGCAATAGTGACAATATCCGTCACGCTAGGGGTTAACTTGACATAGACTGGCACATCAGAAGCTTCGACAGCTGCTTTTACCACTTCATAAGCTAGATCAGGATCTTGCCCAATCAAAAGTCCATGATTGCCGTGATCTACGTTAGGACAAGAAATATTGAGCTCAATAGCCTTCACGTTAGCTGCCTTGGAAATCCCATGAGAAACAGACGCATACTCTTGTTTTGAAAAACCAGCTACATTGGCGATAATAGGAAGATTTGGATATTCTCTTTCTAGCCAAGGTAACTTTTCAGCCAAAACAACCTCTAATCCAGGATTTTGCAAGCCAATTGCATTGAGCATACCAGCAGGGGTCTCTGCAACCCTTGGAGTAGGATTGCCAAAACGCGGTTCAAGGGTCGTTGCCTTAATCATAATAGAACCTAAAAGATCTAAATCATAATACTTGGCATACTCTTGCCCAAAACCAAAACATCCTGATGCTGGAATAATGGGATTTTTCAAATCCAAACCAGGTAGAGAAACTTGTAAACGATTTCTAGTCATGATTTTCTCCTTATAATAGAACTGTTCCAGTGCGGAAAACAGGGCCATCTTCACAGACGCGTTGGCTGACCGTCTCGCTTTCTGGTACTTTTAGGACACAGGCATAGCAAGCCCCCATCCCACAAGCCATACGAGATTCCAAAGATAGATAAGCTCTTGGATGGTCATAAAAGGTTTGATTGATATACTTCATCATTCCAGGTGCCCCACATGAGTAAACAGCATCAAATGGACTATCTAAATCATTAATGACAACGGAAACATTCCCCTTGATTCCATAAGAACCATCATCTGTCGTTACAAAAACTTGACCATATTGGGCCAATTCCGTCTCTAAAATAACAGCATCCTTATTGGCAAAACCGAGAACAGTCACTACTTTCACTCCACGATCAGACAATTCCTTGGCCACCTCAAGCAAGGGCGGAACACCAATCCCCCCACCAACGAGGAGAACTTGGCTCTGCTTATCTAGGTCAGACAAGTCAAAACCATTCCCCTGAGGCCCCATCACATCAAGAGTATCTCCCTGACTTAAGGTTGAGAAAATAGCTGTCCCAGTTCCCTCAATCCGATAAATGAGATGACACTGCTTCTTAACCTTATCGATAGACGAAATTGAAATAGGGCGACGCAAGAGATGGGCATCATCAGGTACACGTAGATGAAGAAATTGGCCTGCTCGCATGACTTCAACCATTTCTCCTTCTAGGACTAATTCAAAGATTGCTGGCGCGATTTCCTCCTGTGCAACCACCTTCATGGTTTCCAAACGGATGGCACCCAAGCGTTTCTTACATGTGGGATTCATGACTTTTCCTCCTTAAATTTTAAGGGGACCAGATAAATAAAAGACCTTGCGATTGCAAGGTCTCAGTTAAAATCATACAAAACAATAGAGCACACTCAAAAAGTCTCCTCTAGAAAATTGTACTATTCTTTTATCTGACACCTTGTGAGTCTCTCTGGACTCCCCTTAAAGGTTAAATTTTTATTAGTATACTCTTTCAGCTAAAAAAAGTCAAGTAGAAAACGAACATTCTACTTGACCTCACGAGATTATTTTTCACGAATAACTTCAACCTTGTAGCCATCAGGGTCTTTAACAAAGTAATAGTTAGGTGCAGTTCCTGGTAGACCATTTGGCTGAGTCACTTCATAGCCTTTTGCACTGTGCTCTTGATGAAGAGCTTCAAGATCAGGTGTACTGAGGGCGATGTGGGCAAACCCATCTCCAACCACATAAGGACCGTGATCGTAGTTATAAGTCAACTCCAACTCATAGTCGTCACCCTCAAGACCTAGATAAACAATCGTAAAGGCATGATCTGGAAAATCTCTGCGACGCAATTCTTTAAATCCAAAAGCATCTTGATAAAATGCGATTGATTTTTCAAGGTTTTCTACTCGCAAGCAAGTGTGTAGCATTTTTGAAGCCATATTTTTCTCCTTTATTTTTAAAAAGACTGGGACAATCCTGTTCCAGTCTTATCTGTTATTATTTACCAAGTTTTGCTTTAGCTGCATCTGCAAGAGCTGTGAAAGCTGCTGCATCGTTAACAGCCAAGTCAGCAAGCATTTTACGGTTAACTTCGATCTCAGCCAATTTCAAACCATGCATCAATTGTGAGTATGAAAGTCCGTTCATACGAGCTGCCGCGTTGATACGAGTGATCCACAATTTGCGGAAATCACGTTTTTTCTGACGACGATCACGGTATGCATAGTAGTAAGAGTTCATTACTTGTTCTTTTGCAGTACGGAACAAGATGTGTTTAGCTCCATAGTAACCTTTTGCTAATTTAAGAATACGTTTACGACGTTTGCGTGATACAACGCCACCTTTAACACGTGCCATGTTTTATTTCCTCCAAATATTTCCTAGAATTGTTTACTTACAGTCAAGCTATTATTTCAAGCGAGTAAGCATTGCTTTGATACGTTTGTAATCTCCTGAATGCACCATAGATGCTTTACGAAGATGACGACGTTGTTTCTTAGTTTTTCCGTGGAAACGGTGAGAAGTGTAAGCACGGAAACGTTTAAGTCCACCAGAACCTGTACGTTTGAAACGTTTAGCTGATGCGCGGTGTGTTTTTTGTTTTGGCATGATTTTTTCTCCTTTATTTAACTTTCTGACAATTATTTTTTGTCAGTCGCTGGCGCCAATTGCATGAACATTTGACGTCCATCCATTTTAGCACGTTGTTCGATGATTGCAATATCTTGAGTTGCTTCAGCAAACTCGGCTAAAACTTTTGCACCAATCTCTTTATGGGTAATCATACGACCCTTAAAGCGAATAGATACCTTAACTTTATTTCCTTTTTCAAGGAATTTGCGTGCATTGCGAAGTTTTGTATCAAAGTCACCCTTGTCAATCGTTGGACTTAGACGAACTTCTTTCACAGTAACAACACTTTGTTTTTTACGTTGTTCTTTTTGCTTCTTCTGGTACTCAAACTTGAACTTACCGTAGTCCATAATTTTTGCAACAGGTGGTTTGGCTTGGGGTTGAATCAATACTAGGTCAACATTAGCGTTATCAGCCAAAGCTTGCGCTTCACTGAGTGGCTTGATGCCTAGCTGTTCTCCTTCAAGACCAATCAAGCGAACTTCACGTACACGAATCTCATCATTGATGAATAAGTCTTGCTTTGCTATGGTTTTCACCTCTTTTGTTTTATTAGAGAAAAACAATAGCGGACTCGTAAATATACAAGCCCGCACGTTATGATAGCGTTTCTTAGAAACTTTTCATCCGTAGGGCCAGGCAACTTCATGTCACAAGGCGAGAAGCTCTCACTTCTGCTTTTCTCAACTTTTATATGATACCAAGTTTTCTAGCCCTTGTCAAGATAAAAAGTTATTTTTTTGAAAAGTTTTTGCTCATTAACCAACCGTTTCAATCTTCCATCTATTCCAGCCTTTAAAGCGTATAGCTCCTTGATGGTCAGTTCGATAAACTTTGCTATTGATACCTTCCAGTCGTGTCAAGGTTTCCTGATGGGGGAGTTTCGTTCGATTGTTCTTTCCAACTGAGATGAGAGTCATCTCTGGTTTGAGCTGTTCTAGAAAGGCTGAACTTGATGATTTTTTAGAGCCATGTTGGCCAGCTTTCAAAACATCTACTTTCAGGTCTGGGTAGTTCTTCAGCAAATCCTTCTCTCCTTTTTCCTCCAAATTTCCTGTGAAGAGAAAGTGCTTATCCAAGAGTTTTCCATACAGAACTAGGGAGTCTTCATGACCTCCATCTCCAATTTTCCTTGGAGATAGGACTTCTAACTTACTTCCGAAAATTGGCAAGTTCTCTCCTACTGACACACTACGCACCTTGGTTTGAGTCGCCTGTAGTTCTGCCACAAATTCCTTCTGTTTTAGACTGCCTTTTGACACTAAAATTTCGCCTACATAGAAAGCCTTGGCCACCTCCAGTAAATCCCCAACATGCTCCTTGTCCGTATTTGTCAAAACCAGCTGGTCAATCTTGGCTACTCCTCGACTTTTTAGATAGGGGACCAAGGTTCGCTGGGCATTACTGGTCGTCGCCTTTTCTTGCCATTTTTCAATTTTCTTATCAGACTCTGCCTTGCCACCTACATCTATGAGAATGGTCTTCCCAGTTACATCCCTTAGGAAAATACTTTCCCCTTGCCCCACATCCAGCATGGTAATTTCATTTTCCAGTGGATGCTTGGTCAAGAAGAATAGACCCACCATAAGTAAGCTGAATCCAGCTACTCTTTTAGTGTTGTTCCTCAAATCATAGACCAAAGCTAAAGAAATTAATAGTAGTATCAACAGCCATGCATTGGGTTGTCCAAAAACCAGAGGCCTACTTGTCACCTGAGACACCAAGCGAATAATGCTTTCCAACCATTCAAACATAAAGTTAAGCTGAATGACTGGATAGAGAAAAGAAAGGACAAATAAGATAGACAAGAGTGGTAAGAAGACCAAGTCAAAAAGAAAGGAAAAGACAAAGGTCAAAAGGATAGACCAAGGTTGAAATTCTGCAAAATAGAAGGATAAAATGGGCAATATTCCCAAGGAAATGACTAGACTTTCTCTAACAACAGCCTTGAGTCCCTCTCCTTCTTTGCTGGTCATGGTCAAGATAAAAGCGTAGAAGCAGGACAAGACACCTCCTGCTGTCAAGAAAAAGTTGGGCATAACGATAAAGAGAACAAGCACAGTCAGGGCAAAATTATCTAATCCCTTATAGCCATGCTGAGCCAATAGTTTTTGCAAAAGACTACGAATGACCGATGCTGAAAATCCAGTCAGGCCCGCATAGATAAGGGAAAAGGGATAAGTCAGCCATTTCAACTTTTCTTGGGTCAAGCCCAATCGCAAGAGGAGTTTCTTAAATCCGTCCATGAAAAAGCCTACCTGCATGCCGGACAATGCAAAAAGGTGGATAATTCCTAGACTGGAATAAAGCTCATTCATCTCCTCAAAGTCGGTGTCCAGATGTCCCAGCAAGAGCCCTGTCATGTAGTTGCGCATAGGGTCTGGAAAGTGCGTCTTGATCCAAACTACAGCCTTTCGACGTAAACTAGACAAGTTTTCTCCTACATCCCAACTGCCAACCTTTTGAAGTGACTGGATTTTTTTGATAGTAAGCGTCTGGTAAATTCCCTGAGTCTTCAGATAGGCTTGGTAATTAAAGCCACCAAAATTTCTCTGCCCTTCTGGTTCTGAAAGTTTTCCTTCAAGTTCTATCTCATGAAGGTCTGATAAGACTTGAAAGGCTTCTTTCTCCTCCTCGGACTGAAGCTTGTAATAAACTTGAAAAATGCGTCCATCAGACTTACCACGAAAAGATAGGCTATCTCCATTGACCTTAATAGTGTCAGGCAAAATCCGTACCCTTTCAACAAAATCTGCTAGGTTTTGACTAGCATGACTCTGTTGCCAATTTTGAAACAAAAACCAAAAGCCAAAAATTCCACAAAGCACTAAAACTTTTCCAGCAGATTTCCACGGAAATTGGATAAAGAGACAAACTAGCAGAAAAACGAAGCCCAACAGAGCAAGATAAGATGCTGAAAAAATGGCGTAGTAAAGCCAGAGCAATAGAAAACTTAGATAAATTAGGGGAATTGGGAAATTCTTAATCCACTGTAACATAGTCTTTTAGCTTTTCTATCGTTTTAGCACCAATACCAGAGACCTTCTTGAGTTCATCAACCGACTTGAATTTCCCATTTGCCTCACGATGGTCGATAATATCCTGAGCACGTTTACCACCTAATCCCTTGACCTGCTTGAGCTCTTCCAGACTGGCCTTATTTAGATTGATTTTCTTTTCCTTGTTCGTTGAAGAAGCCGTCCCAGAACCAGTCTGTTGACTAGCTGCTTCTTCTCCCTTAGTTGGAACGTAAACCAGAGCCTCGTCACTAACTTTCTGAGCGAGATTGAGCGACTTGCTGTCTGCTTGCTCTGTCAAGCCACCAGCCTTTTGAACGGCATCATTGACCCGACTACCTACTGGCAAATCATAAATTCCTGGCGATTTGACAGCCCCCTTCACATCTACTGTGATCAAATCTTGTTCAACCGATTCGTCCTTCTCTTCCTTGGTCACTTCCTTTTCAGTCGATGAATCCTTGGAAACAGCTGCGACTTCTGCCTGCAAATTCGTTTCTTTAACAGGTATTTGTGGAGCTGGTTTTAGCAGGAAAAATCCTCCAACAAGCAAGCCCAGACCAGTACAAATAACAATAATTTTATACTCTTTGATTTTCTCGATAATTGCTTCCATATTTTCTCCTCTCTTAGATTATTCGTAAGAGGAAGAAAAAACAGTCGAAAAATTTCTTTTCAACTGCTTATTTATTTGCAAAATAGTCTTCCTTGGTCAAGACATAATGAACTCTTGTAACGATTCGTCCTGGTTCGTTTTTGTCCATTCTGGCATATGGTTCTTCATGGGAAAAGCGCATGCCTGATTTCTCCATGACCTTTCCAGATGCAGGATTGTCCTGATCGTGAAGGGCGGTCAACTTGTTCATTCCAATCTTCTCAAAAGCCAGCTCAATCACGGTACGATTGGCTTCTGTCGTCAATCCTTGATTCCAATACTTTTTATTGATAATGTAGCCAATAGCTGCCTTCTTAAGAACAGGATCAATCTTGTGCAAGTCAATGGTTCCAATAAACTGACCATTGCTTTTTAGTTCTAGTCCCCACCGTCCCAAGGGATTAGCCAAGTAGAACTGAGCAATGTTATTCTTGGTTTCTTCCAAACTTTGATTTATTTGAAAAGTGTAGCGCGTATTTTCTCTGTCCGAGGCATACTCAAACATTTCTTCCGCATCATCCAAAGTTACAGGTCTAAGCAATAAACGCTCCGTTTCTATATACGGATACTGGGCAAATTTTACAAAAATTGATTCCATACTTCTCCTCCGCTTGAAAAGTTTCTAACTAATACAAGGATATTGACTGAAACATTGTATTGAGATAACTTTAAATACAAAAGAACTATCCTTCAGACAGAGGTTGAGACTCTAATTCTTCACTCTCTTCTTTTTTAACTGGAGCTGGTTCATAAGCTCGGATAATCTGAGCGACAACTGGATGTCGAACCACATCCTTAGCTGAAAAATGAACAAAGTCAATTTGATGAATGTTCTTGAGTTTCTCTTGAGCATCAATCAAACCGGATTTGACATTACGCGGCAGGTCAATCTGACTGATATCTCCATTAACAATCATTTTAGAGTTAAAGCCTAAACGAGTCAGGAACATCTTCATCTGCATGATGGTCGTATTTTGCGCCTCATCGAGAATGACAAAGGCATCATC
The DNA here is from genome assembly GCF_027497975.1 of Streptococcus sp. SM5. Lineage (NCBI taxonomy): Bacteria > Bacillati > Bacillota > Bacilli > Lactobacillales > Streptococcaceae > Streptococcus > Streptococcus sp. SM5. The sequence goes on from NZ_JAJNSC010000001.1 coordinate 247,065, forward strand.
CAAGGTCCGTCCACGCATATAGGCAAGGGGGGCGATTTCAATAATTTCACGCTCCATGAGACGAGTTGTTTGGTCTTTGCCGAGAATCTGATACAAGGCATCATAAACAGGTCGAAGGTAAGGATCCACCTTCTCCTTGAGATCACCCGGAAGAAAACCTAGACTCTCTCCTGCTTCCACCGCTGGGCGTGTCAGGATAATTCGCTTGACCTGCCCACGTTTAAGGGCAGTCACTGCCAAGGTCACTGCAAGAAAGGTCTTCCCTGTCCCTGCTGGTCCGATTCCAAAGGTCACATCGTGCTGTTTAACACTATCCACATAAAGCTTTTGACCCAATGTTTTGACGCGAATCGGTTTACCTGTATTGTCCTTGATAATTTCTTCTTCGTAAAGGGCGACAAACTTGTCAATTTCATCGTTTTTGACCATGCTAATCGCAGTCACCACATCTGGCGTACCAACGGTCATCCCACGATTCACCAAGACCATCAAAGCCTGAATAACCTGACGGGCTTCCTCACAGGCTGATTCTTCGCCCAAAACCTGGACAATCTCCGTACGAGCATGGATCACCACATCAAGCTCTTCTTCCATCAAACGAAGATGGCGTTCATTGGAACCAAAAAGATGAAACAGGTCATCTGGATGACTCAGTTGAATGTCAATTGAATGTTCCTTCAAATAAAGAACCTCTCTAATCCTTTTATTTCTTTTTATTATAGCAAAGGGATGGAGAAATTACTAGCCCAAACCCAGTGAATAAATGCTAGTGTTCTAAGTATTCTTGCCAGATAGAATCAAAATCTCCTAGGTTAAAAGAGAAACTAGCGTGCTCCTCCAAAAATCGACTGACCTCATCAAAATCATCTGTGTGTTTTGGAAATGCTGATTCTTCAAAAGCTAGGTCTGCTAAGATAGCTTTGGGACTGTTACTTTTAGGATTACGCTCAGTCATGAGCCAAGTGTAAAATGATTTTCTCATAAGCTACCCTAAATCAACTCTGTCCCAAACTGGTCTTGCTTGATTTTACCAGCCTTCATCAAGCCACCGAGTGCTTTCTTGAACTGACCTTTAGAAATACCAAAGGTCGCCTTGATGTCGTCTGGAGATGACTTATCATTTAAGGTCATGAAACCGCCATTGCTTTCCAAGTAGGTCAAAATCATCTGAGCATCATTTTCCAACATTTCAAAGGAGCGTGGTTTGAGGGAGAGGTTCAAGGTACGGTCCACTTCACGGAAACCAATGACACGCGCATCTAGAACTTGTCCCAAACGTGGCTCTGCGTAGCGCTCGCTAGGATGAATGAAACCAAGCATATTATTTTCTGGTAGGTAAACAAAGGTTCCTGACAGCTTTAGGCGGTAAACAATGGCTGGCCAGTTTTGGTTCTGCATATTGTTGTAGGCAGGACGAGCCAGACGTTGGAAGTCTTCTTGATAGGCCAATAGTCCCCAGATACGGTCTTTCTTGTCCACTTCAAGACGGATGTATAGTTGGTCGCCCTTCTTAGGCCAGAGTTCCTTGAGCTCAGGAAGGATATCGAGTGACACTACGATTTCCTTGTCAGGTAGGCCTGTATCCACAAAGACACCCAAGTCCTTACGAACTTCTGTGACACGTCCCCAACCAAATTGTTCCTGCGTAGCAGTTACTTCTAGAGTTGTCAAGCGCAGTTTTTGCTTCATATCTGTATAGGCGAAACCTTTAACCGTATCACCCACTGTATGCTGACCTTCTTCCTTGGCAAGCGCATAGGTTTGGCCATCCTTTTGCACAAAGTAAAAACGGTCATTTTCATCGATGATGAGTCCAACGATAAAACTTGCAAGATTTGTATTCATATTTCCTTCTTTCGAATAAAACTCAGCCAGCAATGCCAACTGAGTTTTTCTGTTTATTTTTAGACTTCCAAGAGTTCTTTTTCTTTGTTGGCAGTCATGTCATCGATGTGTTTGACAGCATCGTCTGTTACTTTTTGAATATCTTTTTCAAGAGTCTTCAATTCATCTTCAGTGATTTCTTTTGCTTTTTCTTGTTTCTTGGCTTCATCCATAGCATCACGACGGATATTGCGGACAGCCACTTTAGCATTCTCACCGACCTTCTTCACTTCTTTAGCAAGGTCACGACGAGTTTCTTCTGTGAGAGCAGGGATAACCAAACGAATCACAGAACCATCGTTAGCTGGTGTGATACCAAGATCAGAAGCGTTCAAGGCACGTTCAATATCTTTCAACGAAGATTTGTCAAATGGTGTTACCAACAAAACACGCGCTTCTGGAATGGTAATTGAAGCGATTTGGTTAAGAGGAGTTTCTACTCCATAGTACTCTACATGTACGCGGTCAAGCAAGCTTGCATTGGCACGACCCGCACGGATACCACCAAATTCACGAGCAAGCGATTGGTGAGACTGGGTCATTCTCTCTTTAGCTTTTTCAATAATTGCGTTAGCCATAATCTTTCCTATTCCTTTTCTTCGATATTATTTGAAACTGTTGTTCCGATATTTTCACCAAATACGACACGTTTGATGTTGCCTGGTTGGTTCATGTTGAAGACAACCAAGTCAATGTCGTTGTCCATTGAGAGGGTTGAAGCTGTTGAGTCCATGATACGAAGACCTTTGTTGATAACATCACGGTGGGTCAATTCTTCAAACTTAACGGCTGTCTTGTCCTTCTTAGGATCGGCATTGTAAACACCATCGACACCATTTTTAGCCATAAGAATGGCATCTGCTTCGATTTCAGCTGCACGAAGAGCCGCTGTTGTATCTGTTGAGAAGTATGGTGAACCAATTCCAGCACCAAAGATAACGATACGGCCTTTTTCAAGGTGACGAAGGGCACGTCCACGGACATAAGGCTCTGCCACTTGTTGCATAGCAATAGCTGTTTGCACACGCGTATCGACACCAACTTGCTGCAATGAATCTGCCATCACAAGAGCATTCATAACAGTCCCAAGCATTCCTGTGTAATCTGCCTGAACACGGTCCATTCCTGCTTCTGCAGCAGGTTCTCCACGCCAGAGATTTCCTCCACCGATAACAAGGGCAATTTCGATACCTAAGCTATGAACTTCTTGAATCTCTTTTGCGATTGTTTGAACTGTTTGGATATCAATCCCTACGCCACGTTCACCGGCAAGGGCTTCACCTGATAACTTGATTAAAATACGTTTATACTTGGGATTCGCCATTTTCACTCTCCTTTTTTTATCCTACCTATTTTATCACAATTTCTAAGATTTTTATAGTATCATGAGCAATTCTTTCAAAAAAATTAGACCGTTAAAAATTCCTCTAAATCGTTAAGGGCACGCTCTGCAATTTTTTCATAACGAGCCTTCTTATCACGGATACGTTCGCCTTCCAACTCCTTGATAATTCCAAAGTTGACATTCATCGGTTGGAAATGTTTGCTGTCCGCATGGGTGATGTAATGAGCCAGACTTCCAATCGCTGTTGTCTCTGGGAAAATAGCCTCACTTTCACCCTTGAAAAGACGAGCTGCATTAATACCCGCAACCAAGCCTGACGCTGCTGACTCAACATAGCCTTCCACACCTGTCATCTGACCAGCAAAGAAGAGATTTGGTTGCTTCTTAGAACGGTAGGTCTGTTCGAGAAGATTTGGTGAATCCATGTAAGAATTGCGGTGCATGACACCATAGCGAACAAACTCCGCATTTTCAAGACCTGGAATCATTTGGAAGACACGCTTTTGTTCTCCCCATTTGAGGTGTGTCTGGAAACCGACGATATTGTAGAGGCTACCAGCCGCATTGTCCTGACGAAGTTGAACAACTGCATAAGGGGTTTTAAATTCGCCATCACGAGGTCCTGTGTAGTCATCTGGATACTCCAGACCGACTGGTTTCATCGGACCATAAAGCATGGTTTTAATGCCACGTTTGGCCATGACTTCAATAGGCATACAACCTTCAAAGTACTTTTCTTTTTCAAAGGAATTCAGCGGTGCTTCTTCAGCATTGACCAAGGCTTCATGGAAATCCATAAATTCTTGCTTAGTCATAGGCGCATTGAGGTAGGCTGCTTCTCCCTTATCATAACGAGATTTGAGATAGACCTTACTCATATCAATTGTATTGACATCGATAATAGGCGCCGCAGCGTCGTAGAAATAGAATCCATCACCATCATTAAGGGCATGAATCTTTTCAGCTAGAGCATCACTGGTCAAAGGACCAGTAGCGACAACTGTAATAACATCAGTCGGCAATTCTGTAATTTCATCACGAATCACTTCAATCAAGGGGTGGTTGGCCACTTTTTCGGTCACCATTTGGGAGAAACCATCACGGTCCACCGCAAGGGCTCCACCAGCAGGAACACGTGTAGCTTCAGCAGATTCCAAAATGACAGAACCCAAGCGACGCATTTCTTCCTTGAGGAGTCCAACGGCGTTTGTCAGAGCATCCCCACGTAAGGAATTGGAACAAACCAATTCAGCAAAATTGTCTGTTTTGTGTTGAGGTGTTGACTTGACACCACGCATTTCATAGAGTTTAACTGGAATACCGCGTTCTGCGATTTGGTAAGCTGCTTCAGAACCTGCCAAACCAGCTCCGATAACATTGATATAAGATTGAGACACGACACTAATACCTCTTTGGGTGGAACCTAAGTTCATATCAAAACAAGCTACTAGACTGTTTGACACCCACAAATCTTTCTAATTTTTTCTTCTACTAGTATAACAAAAAAAGGGAAGAAGGCAAACTTCCCTGTTTAGTCATTTTCTTGCTTCTCTTCCCAATCGTGGTAGGCAGCATAGAGTTGGCTTTTATTCCACTGGTAGAGTTTCGCAACTTCCTTTATGGCTTGATTTTTCTTCATACCTTGCTGGATACGAGCTTGGATTTCTAAGAACAAGTCCTCCTCGTCCTTTTCCTCCACATCCTGACTGGCACCTTCAACGATGAGAAGGCATTCGCCCTTGAGTGGCGTTTCAGCAATGCTTTCTAATAACTCAGAGATAGTACCTCGTTGGTACTCTTCATAGATTTTGGTCAATTCCCTGACCAAGACTACCGAGCGGTCACCGTAGACTTCTAGCATATTTTCTAGCGTATCCGCCACACGATGGGGTGATTCGTAGAAAATTTGTGTTTCAGGATAGTCTTTTTTTGAGTCGAAAAATTGCTTTTGCTGGCCTGATTTTCTTGGTAAAAAACCGCAGAAGATATGTGGCTGTGGTGCTAAACCACTTGCAATCAAGGCAGAAATCCCTGCAGAGGCACCTGGAACAGTGACAACCGCAATTTCTTCCTCAATAGCTGCCTTAACCAAATCATGACCAGGGTCCGAGATACTAGGCAGACCCGCATCGGATACCTGAGCAATACTTTGTCCTGCTTTCAGGAAACCAATCAAATCCGGAATTTTTTCTTTGGCGTTGTGCTCATGAAAACTAATCTGCTTGGTCGAAATGTCAAAATGCTTAAGCAAAAGACCTGTATTGCGCGTGTCCTCAGCCGCAATCCAATCCACTTCTTTCAGGGTTTTGATAGCACGAAAGGTCATATCATCTAGATTGCCAATCGGCGTTGCCACTAGATACAGCTTGCCATAGGGAGACTGCCCCTTAAAACTTTTTTGAATCTGCATGCTTACTCCCTGTATAACAACTCGTCACAGAACATACATTCTTCGTCCTGTTCTCGACGTTGTCCATAAAAATCATTACATACGTGAAATCCATCACGGTAAATGCGACGGACACTTTCGCGAACATGCTTAGCCTTGACAGGTGTATCTGCTTCCACCTCACCTAAGCGTTCGCGCAACTTAGAATTTTCCAAGCGAAGAGCTGTATTTTCCTCTACCAGGCTCTTGAGATTTTTCTTGATAGCTTCCACATCGGCCAAGGTTACCAATAATTGTTGGGAAAAATCATCCAGCGCGTCAAATAATTCTTTTTTGTCCATAAACCAGCTCTTTCCTTTCTTTATCGTTCATTTTTGAGTTTACATTTCTTTCAAGACCAGATATTCCATGGCATTTTGAAAGCTGACATTAGCTTGCCACATTTTTCTAGCTTCTAACAAATCTTGTAGAATCACCCTTACTCTTGCTTGCAGGATATCCTGCCCACAGAGGACTTCAAGGATTCGCAAGACCTGATCCTGTTTTTCCTTGTCATCCGCCAAGTTGGCTAATTTAGCGACCTGCAGATAACTTTCTTTTTTCTTAGCTAATAACCAGGTCTGCAGGCGTTCACTTTCATCGACCAAGGTCCAAAAACTTGCCTGATTAGCCAACTTTTCAGCTTCAGCTCGCGATTGACTAAACTGAGCTAAAAGAGTTGCTTTTTTCTTAACCAGTCCCATTTGTTCTAAGAGCAAGATGAGTTTTTCTTCTTGCTTTTTAAAATGGAAAATCTGGGTTCGACTACGGATGGTCGGTAACATCTTTTCCTCATCGCTGGTCAAGAAGAAAATATAAACCTCACTCTGGGGTTCTTCGATGACCTTGAGCAGAGAGTTTGCTGCATTGGGATGCATTTTCTCAGCTTGCTCGATAATAAAGACCTGTTGCTGACTTTCAATCCCTGCTTGAGAAAATTGTCCCACCAATTCACGAATACGTTCTGTCTTGATGACCTGATTGACTGGTTTAATCAAAGTAACATCGGGAAATTCTTCCTGTTCAATCAGCTTACAATTTCGGCATTTCTCACATGGTAAAACACCTACTTTATCTGTACAAAAGAGGCTCTTAGCTAAAAACTGTGCCATTTCCAAGCTTCCAAAGAAACCTGAAAAGAGGTAGGCATGATTAAGCTGGTCTTGTTCTAGGATACGGACAAAGCGGTCAAACTGGTCTGGTTGCCAAGCCTTTAGTTGATCTTGTTTCATTTAGCCAAGCCCATTCTGTCAAACAAGACAGCCTTGGTTGTTTCCACAACTTGTTCCAAAGGGAGACTGGCATCAATCTTGACAATGCGATTTCCTTCTTTGTCAAGAAGAGAAAGATAGCCTTGACGAACTTTTTTGTGCAAGTCCAACCCTTCCAAGTCCAAGCGATTGACCTCACGGTCACTATTAGCAGCAATGCGAGCCAGTCCCTCTTCCACCTCAATGTCAAAATAAAGTGTCAAATCGGGTTTGAGGCCATCTGTAGCAAAATGATTGAGCCAGTCAATGGCTTCAATGTCCAAGCCACGGCCAAATCCCTGATATGCAAGAGAACTATCGATGAAGCGGTCCATAATGACCAACTTACCAGCTTCAAGGGCTGGAAGAACTTTTTCCACCAAATGCTGTCTGCGACTAGCAATATATAGAAGTAACTCTGTCTTCGCATCCATCTGCGTATGATTTGGATCCAAAATCACTTCCCGAATCTTCTCTCCTATCAAGACTCCGCCAGGTTCACGGGTCGTCAACACCTCGACTCCTTTTTCCTCTAAAATTGGGAGTAGAGCTTCTAAAACACTGGTCTTTCCTGCTCCCTCTGGTCCCTCAAGAGAGACTAAAAATCCTTTTGACATGTCTAACTCATTTCTTTTTTACTACTTCTATTCTATCAAAAAAATAGGGGTTTGTGACAATCTTTTTGTCTTCTAATTTCATACTCAATGAAAATCAAAGAGCAAACTAGGAAGCTAGCCGCAGGTTGCTCAAAACACTGTTTTGAGGTTGCAGATGGAAGCTGACGCAGTTTGAAGAGATTTTCGAAGAGTATCAAACACCATAAAAGAGGCAGACAAATCCACCTCTTATTTACCTAGTTCTTGTGTTCGTTTGTATGCTTGATGAACTGCATCCATGACTGTTCCTCGAAAAGCATGCGCTTCTAGACTCGCTACACCAGCGATAGTCGAACCGCCTGGGCTACATACTTGGTCTTTCAAGACCCCAGGATGCTCTTGGCTTTCTAGGACCAATTGTCCGGCGCCGACAACTGTTTGAGCCGCCATTTTCAATGCCGTTTCTCTTGGCAATCCAGTCTGAACACCTGCATCTGCCAAGGCCTCAATAAAGAGATAGACAAAGGCTGGGCCACAGCCTGCAAGACCTGTCGCTGCATCGATTAATCCTTCTCCTAGTTCAACCAAGAGGCCAGCATTTGCTAATAACTGACAAAAGAGCTCACTGTCCTCAGCCTTACAATTAGGAGACAAAGCATAGCTGATAACTCCTTGCCCGATAGAAGCAGGGGTATTCGGCATCATACGAATAATTCGGTGTTGACTTGGAATAAGACTCGCTAGTTTTTCTAAAGTCAATCCGGCTGCCATCGAAATCAAAAGAAGACTCTCTCGTTTTTCAAGGATGGTTTGGTATTGAGAAAGCAGTTCAGAAAACTGGGCTGGCTTAACACCTAGAAAAATCACATCTGCTTCTGCGAATATTTCTTCGTTGCTAGAAGCTAGACCACCGAAGTTGGCGATGAAAGCATCCACCTTAACTTGACTACGATTGGCAAGGAGAAGCTGAGCACCCGTCTTGGCCTGCAAGACAGCCTTGGCCAAGCTAGCACCCATATTCCCCAAACCGATAAATCCAATCTTCATCTCTTACTCCCTTATCTGTCCGTCACCAGTAACCACATACTTGTAGCTGGTCAACTCTTTCAAGCCCATTGGACCACGCGCGTGCAGTTTCTGAGTAGAAATCCCCATTTCACAACCAAGGCCAAATTGACCACCATCGGTGAAACGAGTTGAAGCATTAACATAAACCGCTGCTGAATCCACTTGATCTGTAAAGTAAGCTGCAGCTTCAGCATTCTCAGTCACAATGGCATCCGAATGATGAGTACTGTGGGTTTCAATATGCGCAACCGCTTCTTCTAAACTACTCACAACTTTAACAGCTAGGACATAGTCTAAAAACTCGGTATCAAAGTCTTGTGCTTCAGCTGCTTGACCTGAAAGAAACTGACTGGCTTTCTCATCCAAGCGGAATTGAATTGCTTCCAGTCCAGCTTCTTTTCGCTCTGCAACTAGCACTTTCTCCAATCGAGGAAGGAAGTTTGCTGCTTTATCTTCATGTACCAGCAGAACCTCCATGGCATTGCAGACAGAAGGACGACTGGTTTTGGCATTATTGATGATAGATAGAGCCTTGTCCTCATCTGCATCCTTGTCCACATAAACATGGACAATGCCTGTTCCTGTCTCGATAACTGGTACAATAGCATTTTCCACCACGGCATTAATCAAACCAGCCCCTCCACGAGGAATGAGTAGGTCTAGATAACCCTTGGCCTTCATCATGGCATAGCTACTTTCACGGCTAGTATCTTCCACCAGTTGGATCACATCAGGATGAATAGTCGTTGTCTCCAAGCCCTTTTTCAAAGCTGTGACAATGGCATGGGCTGTTTGATAGGCGTCCTTACCACTACGAAGAACAACCGCATTTCCACTTTTAAGAGCTAAAGCAGCCGCATCAGACGTCACATTTGGACGGCTTTCATAGATAATACCAATAACCCCCATAGCCACTCGTTTCTTGGTGATAACCAAACCATTTTCAAGCTGATTGGTTTCTAAAACTTCACCGATTGGATCTGGTAAGGCAACCACTTCACGAATCCCAGTTGCCATCGCTTCTATACGACTTGCATCCAAATAAAGACGATCCAGCATCACATCTGAGATTTTACCCTTGGCCGCTTCCATATCGAGGGCATTGGCTGCTAAAATCTCCTCAGTAGCTGCTAATAAGTGATCAGCCATGGCTAGCAATGCTTGGTTTTTCACTGCTTCACTAGCTGTGTTGATCGATTTTTTAACAGCCTGTACCTGTTCAAATTGTTCTTGTGTACTTACCATAGTTTACCTCTAAAATTCTGTAAAGAGTAGTTGGATTTCAGGAGTAGTGGAAATCCAGTCATCACGGTGAATCAAGACACCCTTGGCTTTTTGAGAACGCAACATATCCTCCAAGGCAGATGCCCCAAATTGCACGCGTCCTTTTCCAAGTGATTTTCCACTTTCCTTGTCAAATACTGTCACGATATCACCGTAAGAAAAAGCTCCTTCTGCATCAACAACACCAGATAAAAGAAGACTCTTTCCATGTTGAGAGAGAGCTTCTGCAGCCCCTTTATCAACCCAAATAGAACCCTGACTCTGAGCATAGAATGCAAGCCATTGTTTTTGGGTACGAAGTCCCTTCTCTTGCGCAACAAAGTAGGAACCATCCTTGGTCTCCTCAGCCGCCTCTATCATAGCATCAGCCTTCAATGATGAACAGATATAAACAGGAACTCCTGATTCCGTCGCGATAGTTGCAGCCTTGATTTTTGTTAGCATGCCACCAGTTCCGTTTGAAGAACCGGCTCCACCAGCCATATCGATAATCTCACGATTGATGGTCTCGATTCGCTCCAAGCGTTTAGCTCTTGGATCTGAATTAGGATTTCCAGTATATAGACCGTCTACGTCTGTCAAGAGGACTAAAAGGTCTGCTTGGACCATGGCTGCTACCTGAGCACTTAGAGTATCATTGTCCCCAACCTTGAGCTCATCAATAACGACACTGTCATTCTCATTGATGATAGGAATCGCCCCACGGCTAAGTAGAACTGACAAAGCCTGATGGGCATTTTTATAACGGCGCTTATCCACAAAGTCATCCTGAGTCAGCAAGATCTGCGCAGAAACGATTTGGCGCAAGAGAAGATTGGTCGTGTATTCTTCCAACAAAAGCCCTTGCCCTACCGCTGCTGAAGCCTGTTTATCAGCAATCTTAGTCGGACGCTTTTTAAATCCTAAGGCTCCAAAACCAGCCGCAATGGCACCTGACGACACCAAAATCAATTCATGACCAGCCTCGTGCAACATCGCCAACTGCTGGGTAATAGCCTTTACCTTACTACGTGATAAACTTCCATCCTCATTCGTTAGAGAAGAAGTCCCCACCTTAAAGACAATCCGTTTGTATTTCATAGTCTCACTCCGATTCTTCATATTTATCCATTATAACACGAATGGCAGGAAATAAAAAAGAGTTGATAGGAAAAAGGCCGAGACAAGTCATCTCAACCTTTTATCACGTCTAATTCTTTCTCAATCTCTCCAAGGTTTCCTTAAAAATATCTGGGATATCTGCTGTAAATTCCAAGGTCTCACCTGTTCGTGGATGCGTAAATCCTAGAGTCTTGGCATGAAGAAATTGTCCATGTCCTTTCAAAGTCTTGCGAGGACCATAGACTTCATCACCAGCGACTGGATGACCAATATAAGCCATGTGAACACGGATTTGATGGGTGCGGCCTGTTTCCAGCTGCAGCTCCACTAAGCTATAATCACCAAAGCGTTCTAAGACGTGGAAACGTGTCACTGCAGGCTTCCCTTTAGCAGTCACAGCCTGTTTCTTACGGTCTTTTTCACTACGGCCAATCGGAGCTTCAATCACACCACGATCATTAGGCAGATTTCCATGAACAATCGCCCAATATTTGCGGAGAGACTTTTTATCCTTGAGTTCTTGGGCAAGTGCTAGATGTGCCTCATCGTTTTTAGCAATCATGAGAAGGCCTGACGTATCCTTATCAATACGGTGAACAATTCCTGGACGTAGAACCCCATTGATACCCGACAAGTCCTTGATATGGTACATGAGGGCATTTACCAGAGTTCCACTAGTATGACCAGCACTCGGATGCACAACCATCCCCTGAGGCTTGTTAACGACGGCTACATCCTCATCTTGGTAGATGATTTCTAGCGGAAGATTCTCAGCCACATACTCTAAGACCTCAGCTTCTGGTACATGGTAAGTGACGACATCGCCCTCTTGAACTGTGTATTTAGCTTTCTTGACTTGACCATTGACCAAGACCTGGCCTGATTTGATTTGTTCATTCGCGAGACTGCGTGATAATTCTGTCAAATCCGACAAAGCCTTATCTAAACGCAGGCCACCAGTTTCAATTTTAATTTCCATTTATTTCCTCTTTTAACATTGCAATCAATAAAATAATCACTCCAACAGTCAGATAGCTATCTGCCACATTGAAAATTGCAAAATTGATAAAGTCCACATGAAACATATCCACAACAAAGCCCTGACTGATCCTGTCAATAAAGTTTCCAAGACCACCTGCAATAATCAAGGTCAAACCCAAGACCATCCAGAGTGAGTCCTCCATGTGTTTATGTAAATACCAAATGGCACCAACCACGACAACCAGAGTAATGACAGCGAATAACAACTGCTGATCTTGTAAGATAGAAAAGGCTGCCCCTCGATTTTGCAGGTAGGTCAAGCTAACGAAATTGGGAATCCAAGAGCGCACTTCACCCAGTGGAATCTGCTGGACGATATAGGACTTGACTAACTGATCAAGCCCAATCAAAAGCAATACAATGACTGCCACTATTCCTCTTTTTTTCATGATTTCCTCTTCTGATTAAAATATTCTTGCATGACTTCTACAAAGAGAGTCCCAGCTTGACTAAGCTCCACCTCTTCACGTTTAACATAGACCATGCGATTATCTAGGTTATCCTTGAGACGAATAACTGTAATACCATTAACACTGTCACTATCTAAAAATCCAGAACCAGTCGCATAGGCATCCGTCCGCTCCAAAATACCATTCAAGGTAGCACGGTCTGTCACATTGAACATCTGTGAGCTCGCACTGGTATCAACAAAGTTCTCTGAATAATAAAGGTACTCGTCTTTCTCTTGAGTGAAACGAACCGTTGGTAGATCCGCTAAATCCTCCATGACCAATTCCTCTTTCTGGGCTAAAGGATGCCCCTCACGAAGATAAATATGGGTATGGAAGGGAATCAATTCAATGACCTCAAGGCCTAACTTTTCAACCCGTTGCATGATCCCTTTTTTATTTTGATTGTTAAGGTAGATAATCCCAATCTCACTGTGACCTTGCGCTACTTCATCTAAGATTTGAACAGTAGTAGATTCAAAAATACGGAAGTTCTTATAGTCAGGATAGCGCTCTGAGAAAGCCGTAATGGTTGGTGGCAAGAAGTCATAGTGCTGACTAGCAATGGAAAATTCATCTTTTTCTTCCTCAGGGTTGGCATACTGATTTTGAAAAATATCAAATCCTTTAACCAATTCTTGCGCTTTTTCATAGAATTCCATACCACGACGGGTCAAGAAAGTCCCTGAGCTGGTCCGACGGAAAATCTTAAACCCCAACTCTTTTTCCAAATCACGAACAGAAATAGACAGACTCGGCTGACTAACATACATCTTTTCAGCAGCTTCACGGAAAGTACCACTATTCGCAATAGCCACAACATAGCGTAATTGTTGAATGTTCATCTTCTACCCCCAACTTCTTTATCTTTTCATTATACCATATTTTAGAAGTTTTCCATCGAAGAAAAATAATGTTACTCATAAAATGCATCTACACTAAGAATGAAAAAATCATGGGTACCAAAACGAAAAAATAGACTCTCCGAAAACTCGGAAAGCCTTATTTAATGCTACTTCTAGCTTCCTCGCCTTTAGATTTCAAGGCTCGGGATAAAAAGGTTCACTGGACCTTTTTATTTAGCGATTGGGTAAACAGAAACTTGTTTTTTATCGCGTCCTTTACGTTCAAAGCGTACTACGCCTTCAACTTTAGCGAACAAAGTATCGTCTCCACCACGTCCAACGTTTACACCTGGATAGATGTGTGTACCACGTTGACGGTAAAGGATTGATCCACCTGTTACAGTTTGTCCATCAG